>JAFLTU010000063.1 GCA_022509125.1 Muribaculaceae bacterium
AAATGCCAAGATCAGTAAATCATGTTGCCTCAAGGGCAAAGAGAAAGAAAATATTAAAGCTCACACGCGGCTATTTCGGAAGCCGTCGCAACGTGTGGACTGTTGCTAAAAACACCTGGGAGAAGGGTCTCACCTATGCCTACCGCGACCGTAAGCAAAAGAAAAGAAACTTCCGCGCTCTCTGGATTCAGAGAATCAACGCTGCCGCTCGCATGGAGGGTCTCTCATATTCCCAACTCATGGGTCTCATTCATAAAGCCGGCATAGAAATCAACCGCAAGGTGCTTGCCGACCTCGCCATGAATAATCCCCAGGCGTTTAAAGCAATCGTCGACAAAGTGAAGTAAAAACACAACCCAACTCAACAACTCCAACCCGAGGCATGGCTCATTAATGGGCCGTGCCTCAACTTTTTCTCCTCCGTTTAGGAAAATTAGGTTTTGATAAACCATATTTTCTTTAATCTTTGAGAAAATTTGTTGTCCTGGTTTCATAGTCGGATTGCTTAATCGGAGCGGGTTTCTTAAATTGGGTTAGTTTTCTTAAATTTGCATATATGAATATAGGCCGTTCCCAATCCTTTAGCATAAAAATTGTCATGACCAGGTTGTTCATGATATTGGCTCTATCGGCTAACTTAGCTCCAAAGGCTGTATCACAGATCAATGCCGAACAAGTATTGACCATCGGGAGGAATGTTCTATCCATGGACGATTACATGCTTGCAATCCAATATTTCAATCAGGCAATCAAGGCAAAACCTTATCTCTCAGACCCTTATTTCTTCCGTGCGCTCGCTAAACTAAATCTCGACGACTATGCCGGAGCCGAAGCTGATTGCACTATTGCTATCGAAAACAATAAATTCAAGACAGAAGCCTATAAACTTCGTGGTTTCTCTCGCCAGATGCAAGGGAAAGACTCCTTGGCAATCGAAGACTACAATATAGGACTCGCTTATAACCCCACAGATAAGAATTTTCTTTTCTATAAGGGCGTTGCCCTCACAGAACTCGGGAAATATAGAGAAGCCGACTCCACCTTTAATGCCCTACTAAGACAATACCCCAAATTTGAAGAAGGATTCACTGCACGAGCACGATTGAAGCTTCTTGCAAACGACACAATAGCAGCCCTTGACGATATTGAAAAAACACTCTCTTTGTCGAAATCGCAGATTAATCCCTATCTAATGAAGGCGGAAGTATATTGGAACCGCCAAGACTGGATCAATGCAGCCTCAGCCCTCGATGCTGCGATTCGTTTGCGACCTGAATTACCCGAACTTTATGTCAATCGGGCTTTTGTGCGCTATAATTCTGACGATTTCTTCGGGGCAATGAGCGATTATAACTACGCCATCGAACTTGATCCGGATAATCCGGCTGCTTACTTCAACCGTGGATTGCTGCGCTATGAAGTTAAAGACCTCGAAAAAGCGGAACAAGATATGTCAGAAGTAGTCAGATTAAACCCTTCTAATGTTCACGCTTATTTCAATCGAGGGTTAATAAGGCTCGAAGAGGAAAAATATAAAGAGGCTTTGAATGATTTTAAGGTCATTGAAGCCCGTTATCCTCGATTCTATCCTATCTACTACGCCATGGCCCAGGCTGAAAGCAACCTTGGGAATCCACGACAAGCCGGGTTTCTAATCCATAAAGCTGAGGAAATGGTAGAGGGTTATGTGCATGACCCTGAAAAAAATCCTCTTGACCGTCCGGCAATCGCGGCCTCACGCTCCCATTCCGTAAAAAGCAATGGAGAAGAATCCCAAGAATCGGAATCAGAAGTAATGGAAAGATTCAATCATTTGGTGACAATTTCCCAGACGTCTGAAACGAATCTCTCTTACAACGAGAGAATTAAGGGAAGGGTGCAAGACAGAAATGTCAACGTTGAAATGGAACCCTCCTATGCCCTTACTATTGTGGCTCCACCTCAAACCCTTAAATCACTTTCAAATTATTTCAGAGAACTCGACGATCTAAACCAGATGAGAATATTGAATCAGACTTTATATCTGACACCGGGGCTGAACTCAAGCGATTTCTCTTCGATGATGGAAGATTTATTCGACATCGCCTCTTCACTTAGATCCAAGAATCCGGACAAGTTGCGACCGGCTGATTTTCTGCTATTGGGGATAGTGGAAACTATGTTGCGGAATTATCCTGCGGCTCTGGCAGCTCTTGATGATGCCATCGCCGTTAATCCCAGGTTTTCAGTGGCTTTCATGGCCCGAGGTTATGCGAGATATGCAAATGCACTTAGTGAGCTTAAGATAGCAAAAGATGCCGGTAATGAACAAGAGGCATTCCTCGACCGACAGGCCTATACATCCCTTTTGCAGGATGCAATCGCGGACTTCGATACGGTCTTATCCTTAGATCCTAAAGTGGTTTACGCATGGTTTAACAAGGGCAACATCTATTATGAAGCGGGCGACTTTACATCTGCGATGCAAGCTTATAATGAGGCGATTAAAATCGATCCCGATTTTGGCGAAGCATATTTTAATCGCGGACTCGCCTATCTCAATGCCGGCAACAAGACACAGGCCTTCGCTGACTTGTCGAAAGCCGGTGAACTCGGGGTCATTCCCAGCTATAATATTCTAAAACGTATGAAATAAGGCCTCAGAATACTGAGAGGTATTGTCACCGATAGTTGGGTTTTTATTTATCCCTGATTTTCTTTAATTTTGCAGCCGGAAAAAAGAAGAAAAATAAAAAGGAAACAATATGAAAGCATACGTTTTCCCGGGTCAGGGTGCCCAGTTCGTAGGAATGGGTAAAGACCTCTACGACAATGATCCTGAAGCAAAGGCCATGTTTGAGAAGGCCAATGAAATACTCGGTTTCAGGATTACCGATCTTATGTTTAACGGCACCGAAGACGACCTGAAACAGACAAAGGTAACTCAGCCGGCAATTTTCCTCCATAGTGTGATTCTTGCCAAGAGCCTTGGCGATGATTTCAAGCCCGACATGGTTGCCGGCCATAGCCTCGGGGAATTCTCAGCTTTGGTGGCTGCCGGAGCATTGTCGTTTGAAGAGGGTTTGAAACTTGTGTCAAAACGTGCTCAAGCCATGCAGAAAGCATGCGAAGCTGCCCCCTCAACGATGGCTGCTGTTTTGGCTCTCCCGGATGAGAAAGTGGAAGAAATATGTGAATCCATCAACCATGTGGTTGCTCCTGCAAACTATAACTGCCCGGGTCAACTTGTTATTTCAGGCACACATGAAGGTATAGATGCCGCTTGTGAGAAATTGTTGGCAGCCGGTGCCAAAAGGGCAATGAAACTCAAAGTAGGTGGAGCCTTCCATAGTCCTTTGATGCAACCGGCCGAAGAGGAATTGGCTGAAGCTATCGAGGCAGCCGAATTCCATACCCCGGTGTGTCCGGTCTATCAGAATGTAGATGGAAAGCCCCATACCGATCCTAAGGAAATAAAGGAAAACCTCGTTAAACAGTTGACAGCCCCTGTTCGTTGGACTCAAGATATTCAAGCAATGATAAATGATGGAGCCGATGAATTTATCGAACTTGGTCCGGGGGCAGTGCTTCAAGGCCTTGTGAAGAAAATCAACAGAGAGGTGGCAACCTCAGGGAAACAATAATCACACGAGGATGAATGTAGCTATTGTAGGAGCCAGTGGCGCTGTGGGCCAGGAATTGCTCAAAGTGCTTGATGAGCAGAATTTCCCGGTAGATAATCTCAAGCTGTTCGGAAGTCCTCGCAGCGCCGGGAAAGAATATGAATTCCGGGGGAAAAAAATAAAGGTTGAGCTCCTCGACCATAACTCCGACTTCTCCGGAGTAGACATAGCCTTCACCTCTGCCGGAGCCTCCACTTCCAAGGAATATGCATCTACAATCACTCGCCACGGCACTGTGATGATTGACAATTCGAGCGCTTTCAGAATGGAACCGGACGTTCCTTTGGTGGTGCCAGAAGTTAATCCCGAAGATGCCCTCAATAGGCCCAGAAATATTATTGGCAACCCTAATTGCACAACAATCCAAATGGTGGTGGCTCTTAAGCCTATAAACGACCTTTCCCCTATCACACGTGTCCATGTCTCTACTTATCAGGCTGCAAGTGGCGCAGGAGCTGTGGCGATGAAAGAGCTTGAAAAACAATTCGCAGAACTTGCCGAAGGGAAAACTCCCACCATCGAGAAATTCCCATATCAACTCGCTTACAATCTTATTCCCCAGGTAGACGTTTTTACCGATAATGGCTACACCAAGGAGGAGATGAAAATGTATAACGAGACACGCAAGATAATGCACTCTGAAAACATTCGTGTCAGTGCCACCTGCGTGAGAGTGCCTGTCATGAGGGCTCACAGCGAAGCTATCTGGCTTGCAACAGAGCAACCTCTGGAACTTGATAATGTGAGGAATGCCTTGGAAAGTGCCGAAGGAGTAGTTGTGATGGATGATCCCAACGCCAAACATTATCCAATGCCACTCGATATTTCAGATAAAGATCCTGTCTATGTGGGGCGTTTGAGAAAAGATCTCGCAGACCCTTGCGGATTGAGTTTCTGGGTTGTTGGCGACCAAATCAAGAAAGGAGCTGCCCTCAATGCTGTTCAGATAGCCCAGTGGCTCCTTAAGAACGATGAAAGACTGGCTTCGAAGGTGTAATAGTAAAAACTTAGATATTGAAAAAAACCTCCCGTGTAAAATACCGGGAGGTTTTTTAATCTAATTTCAAAAAAAAGAGGAGGCTTTAACCTCCCCTTCATATTAGTTATTCTTCATCCTGACGGTTGTTTCGCGGAGTGAAAGTTCTGGGACCTCGATTGCCACCATCCCTGCGAGGTTGTTGGTTACCCTCAAAGCGACGTGGACCTCTGTCGCCCTCTCGCCGCGGGGCACCATTTCCATCGCGTCGGGGTCGATTGTCGCCACCTTCACGACGTGGACGGGATTCTCTCTCAACATATCCTTCAGGTTTTTCGGCTAAGGCACGCATTGAAAGGCGATATTTTCCGGTCTTCTTGTCTATCTCGATAAGTTTAACCTTCACATTGTCGCCCTCCTTGAGTCCGCTATTATCCATCGAATCCAAGCGATCCCAAGATATTTCACTTATATGAAGCAAACCATCACGCCCCGGCATGAATTCCACAAATGCACCAAAATCAAGGATCGACCTAACGGTGCCTTCATAGATCTCACCCTCCTCAGGTTGAGCCACAATAGCCTTGATTTTAGCCAAGGCTGCTTCAAGACCTTCTTTCTCTTTCGAGGCGATTTCCACTTTCCCGATTCCGAGTTTTTCATCTTCCTCAATGGAGATGACAGTGCCGGTCTCTTCCTGAATGCCCTGAATGATTTTACCTTGCGGCCCGATGACAGCGCCGATAAGATCCTTCGGGATCTCAAGAGTGATTATTCTTGGCACATGGGGCTTATAATCTTCGCGAGCCTCAGGAATTGTGTCGTGAATAATGTTGAGGATATGCATTCTCCCCTGGCGAGCCTGTTCGAGGGCCTTCTCTAAGATCTCATAACTGAGGCCGTCACATTTTATATCCATCTGTGTGGCAGTAATACCCTTCTCTGTGCCAGTCACCTTGAAGTCCATATCCCCAAGGTGGTCTTCATCACCAAGGATATCGGAGAGCACTGCATATTTTGTAGCGCCCTTGTCGGATATCAAACCCATTGCCACGCCGGCTACAGGACGTTTCATCTTTACTCCGGCATCAAGCAATGCAAGCGTACCACCACATACTGTTGCCATAGAGGATGAACCATTGCTCTCAAGGATGTCGGAAACGATACGGCAAGTGTAAGGGAAATCTTCTGGGAACATCCGTTTCAAAGCTCTGTGGGCTAGATTTCCATGTCCAACTTCACGACGTCCCACTCCACGTTGTGGCTTTGCCTCTCCTGTGGAAAATGGAGGGAAATTATAATGCAGCAGGAAACGCTCTTTGCTTTGATTCAAAACATCATCGATAATCTTTTCATCAAGGGTGGTGCCAAGAGTGGCGGTCACGAGAGCCTGGGTTTCTCCACGTGTAAAGATAGCAGCTCCGTGGGGACCTGGTAAATAATCAACCTCACACCAAATAGGACGAATCTCAGTGGTTTTTCTACCATCCAATCTTACACCCTCATCGAGCACACAGCGACGCATGGCTTCCTTTTCAACGTCATGGTAATAACGTTTCACCATTGCTATGCGTTGCTCAGGAGTATATTTTTCGAGTTGTTCCTCCGTCATCTCAGGAAGGTTCTCGATATATTCATCCAAGATTGCCTTGAAACTTTCTGCTCTCCAATGCTTGTCGGCGCTTCCTGCCTTGGCTATTTCATAAGCTTTGGCATAGCACTTATCTTCAACATCCTTACGGAGGTCTTCGTCGTTAATTTCATGGTTGTATTCTCTCTTCGTTTCTTTTCCCGCCTCTTTCATGAGTTCGATCTGGGCAACACAATGCTTCTTGATCTCATCATGGGCTACTTTCAATGCCTCAAGAAGTTCGGCTTCTGAAACTTCATTCATCTCGCCTTCCACCATCATGATGTTGTCGTAGGTTGCACCCACCATCAATTCAATGTCGGCTTTTTCAATCTGTTCAAAATTGGGATTAATGACCCATTGACCATCCACTCTGGCCACCCTTACCTCTGAAATCGGGCCCTCAAAGGGAATGTCACTACACATCAAAGCTGCAGAGGCAGCGATACCTGCCAATGCGTCCGGTGCTTCGTTTTCGTCGGCTGAAAACATCGTTACATTGACAAAGGTCTCTGCATGATAATTGCTGGGAAACAAGGGACGGAGCACACGGTCTACAAGGCGTGATGTCAGAATTTCATAGTCGCTGGCTCTGCCCTCTCTTTTCAAAAATCCACCTGGATAGCGGCCGATTGAGGAATATTTCTCTTTATACTCCACAGTGAGAGGCATAAAATCAACCCCCTCGTTGGCCTCCTTGGCGGAACATACCGTGGCTAGCAACATCGTGTTGCCCATCCTTACTTCCACGGCACCATCAGCCTGCTTCGCTAACTTGCCGGTCTCGATCGTAATCTCACGGCCATCTCCAAGCTGAATGGTCTTCTTTACTGGTTTCAACATAACTTTTTCCTTATTTTTCTTTCTTCTTTTGTTTCAAACGCAAAATTACTTAATTTATTCCGTTTAAGAATAAAACTACCAAGTAAATAAAATCATCTACATAATGTGGCTAAAAGGACCGAGACAAAATTTTTTGTAAATTTGCAAAAGATTAAGTCCCCAAAGTTTGGTATCCTAAAGATTTTCATCAATGTATGATTATATAGCCACCCGAATTGAATTTAAGCCCTGTAACGAGACCATAACCGACCTAATGGCAGCCTTCCTTGCCGATATAGGTTTCGAATCCTTCATTCCTGATGAAAAGGGCCTGACTTCCTATATACGTAAAGACAAATATAGTGTCAAAAAAGTGGAAGAGATCGTAGAATCTTTCCCTATAGACTGCGAGATTTCTTTATCTTCGGAAACTATCGAAGGTCAAGATTGGAATAAAGAGTGGGAACAGAATTATTTCCAACCGATACTGATCAACGACCAATTGCTTATTCGCTCTTCGTTTCATCCCGCCAACCCTCAGGCTGAAATGGAAATCATAATCGATCCCAAGATGGCCTTCGGGACCGGTCATCATGCCACTACGGCCGGCATGTCTAAAATGTTGTTAAAAAGAAACCTGAAAGGCAAAGTTGTCATAGACATGGGGACAGGCACCGGAATTTTGTCAATCCTGGCAAAAAAATTGGGAGCTGAAAAAGTCATTGGTATTGACATTGACCGTTTTGCCATTGAGAATGCCGTCGAAAACGGACGTTTGAATAATATGGAGGGTGATTGGATTGTAGGAGATGAAAAAGTGCTTAACCCACTCTCCGAGGCAGATATATTCTTAGCCAACATCAATCTTAATGTAATCACGGAGAATTTGAGCCGATATGTTGCCAAATTGAAAAAAGGTGGTGAAATCCTGCTCAGCGGCTTTCTCACAACAGACCGAGAGGCAATTATTAAGTCAGCTGAAAAAGAGGGTCTGAGGCTCATCGATGAGACTGCTGAAAATAATTGGCAGACGATGGCTTTTCAAAAAGTCTGAGCAAGTTTGCGAACACCGCATGGTTTGTGGTGTATATTAGTATTTATCCGAATAACCTGAAAATAAGACAATTGGAAAAAATATTAGCAATTTAACGTTTTTTTGTCCCTTTTTCTTGTTTTTGGCTTATTTTTTGAATAATTTTGCGTCGAAGAAAAATTTCAAATATCAATCATTCCAAATTTTATACTATTCACTTCTAAAACCTGCCTGCCTATCGAAAAAACTTTACGCAACAATCAAATAAAGAACGATGGCAAAAAAAACCAAAATGACCGATGAGCAATTGGTCAAAGCATACGCAGAGGGGAACAACGA
>JAFLTU010000064.1 GCA_022509125.1 Muribaculaceae bacterium
CAGTAAGACTACGCCACACGGGCTCATTTGTGTTACTTACCTGCAATTTCATATTTGTAACTGTTTAATTTCCAAGTCGAAGTTTTCTTCTATCCAAGGCGATTCTGAAGGCCTCGGTGTAGAATTTAATAAAATATTTCCAGTCGGCTTTTTCGGCCGTCGCATAGGAGGCCAAAGCCATTGTTTTCTTTTCTTCTTTTGATGCCGCTGCATATTGAAGCAGCTCCCAGGCTATCTCTTTTGCCGAGGCCCAATAATTGGAATCGCCTCTCGCCACTACCTTCACTCCCGATTCTTTTATTGAATTAGGCATATTTGCCAAAATCCATTGTCCAAATCCACTCTTGTCGGAGGTCACTGTGGGGATGCCAAAAGCGATGCTTTCAAGGGGTGTATAGCCCCAAGGTTCATAATAAGATGGGAAAACTGTGATATCAATTGCCGGGAGGAGGTCATAATATGATATTCCGATCACTCCGTCGTTAGCATCAAGATAACAGGGCACGAAAACCACATTAACACCTTTGCCGGGAGAATCACTACCACTCAATGCGCCGGATTTCTCAAGAGCATCAATGCGCGTAGCCACACAGTCTGACTCCATATTATGAAGGCGGTGAGTGATATAGTCTGTCGCAGTGGCTTTTTGAAGGTTAGAGCAGAGAGCCGGATCGGGTTCCGCAACCCAGGCCGGCACCAACACCAGGGCCAAAACCTCCTTCTCACAGCCAAGATTTTGCAATTCAGCCAAGGAGTCCAGATAAAGATCAAGCCCTTTGTTGCGATATTCATTGCGCCCGGAGGTAGCCACAATCAAAGTGTCTTCCGGGAAAAGCTTACCTTTAAGTTTTGAGGCAATTTCAAAAATTCTTTTACGGCCGGCCTTCCGGAGGGTGGCATATTTATGGTCGCCGGGCACAAATCCGGGTTCAAATCCATTAGGAGTGACTGCTTGCGGCCTTATTTCCAAAAGTTTTTCTGCCTCCTTTGCCGTAAGCTCACTCACGGCTGTGAAGCAGTCGGCATTATGAGCAGCTCTCTTTTCGAGACTATGTTTGGCCTCCATATTTAGCTCTCGGGCCATCTGGTCGCCGTTATAACCATCGAAATAATCATAGAGGGGCTTGCCGTTTCCGCAAATGCTACGCCCGATACTGGTGGCGTGAGTAGTGAAGATGGTTGCGGCCTTCTCTATAGTCATCTGCAGATAGAGGAGACCCATTCCGGTGGTCCATTCGTTAAAATGAGCCAGAACTTTGTCGTGGGGAATTTCGAGATGGTCTGCAAGGTGTCTCATAACGACAGCTGCAGCCACGGAAAATGCGCAACCTTCACGATAGTCGCCATATTCATGCATCGAATCGACACCGAATCTCTCCCACATTTTTCCGAAAATAGAATCAAGGTGGCTATAGACCCCATCAAACTTCACAAGAATCACTTGAGGGGAGCCGGGGATATCCCAGCGGCCACACCTGACCCGGATATTATAATCGCTTATCGCTTTTTTGGAAAAATTATTAAAGAGAGTCTTTCGCTCCTTAAAGAACGGGGAGGGATTTTCTTCGTTCCAAACGTCGGGGCCTATGAAAACGAGACGCTCGCCGTAGGCTTCTTGAAGCACTTTGGCTTTGGTGGATAAAACTGTATAGATTCCTCCTATTTTATTGCAAACCTCCCAACTCGTTTCAGCCAGGAGCCCTATTTTTTCAAGCGCAGCCACCTTCTCGGTTTACGTTTTTATTACTAATTACAGAATGCAAAGTTACATAATTTCATATTATAAAGCAAACGCCACCGGATTGATGCCGGTGGCGTTTATGGTGTGCCTATTTATGCCAAACTTTTAAGTCAATTAATTAACTATCTAAAAATGAGAAACATGGATCAATCTCTGCTCACTCCTAAGAAACGAAGCAAGAAGAGGAAAAGGTTCACGAAATCAAGATAGAGATTGAGGGCTCCCATTGTGGCGAGTTTATCCGACATCTGCGGATCGATATTGGCAGCCGCGAGTCGTTTTACCATCTGGGTATCCCATGCCGTCAGACCCGTGAAGAGCAACACTCCGACGATTGAAATAATCCATTCCAGGCTGGAGCTCTTAAGGAAAATATTGACCACTATGGCAATAATCAGGCCCCAAAGTGCCATAACCAGATAAGTGCCGATTTTCGAAAGGTCGGTCTTGGTGAAATATCCATAAATTGACATTGCCCCAAATGTGCCCGCTGTGATAAAGAATGTGGAAACTATGCTCCCGAGTTTATAAATCACAAAGACCGGAGCAAGCCATACACCCATAGCTGCTGCAAATATGCAGAAGAGGAGCATGCAGGTGGAGGTTGACATTCTGGTCAAACGAGCCGGGATAACAAATGCCATCACTAACATTCCGATAAAAATTCCCCAGAAAACAATCTGATTGCTGAAAAAGAAACTCATTGCGGAGGGGCTGGAGGCCACCCCGAGAGCACAAAATGCTGATATCAACATCCCGACAAACATCCTGACGTAGACTTTCTTCATCACGGAGTTGGTCTGGGTTATCGCTGCACTGCTTCTCCCATAATAGGAAGGAGGAGTCATGTTCTGATTCTTAAAATCCATATCGTTAATTTATTTCGTTTAAAGGGTTATACCAATGAGAATAAAAAGGTAAACAAAAAATTATTGGATTCCTTATTTCTCCGGCATCAACCGATTTATTTTTCAAAAATAATGATTTTTTTACTAATAGACAACACAAATCGTGCCAAGTTTATCGGCTACATTCTTTCCGGCATTTCCATACCCAAAAGTGAGGCTGCGTTTTTCAATATTCTTCCAACTTCCCGGGAAAGCACCAATCGGAGATCCCTTATTTCTTTATTTTCCTCTTTGAGGATGGGGTAATCGTGGTAGAACTGATTATATTCCTTGGCCAGTTCATAGCAATAGTTTGCAATAAGAGCGGGGGAATAGGTTTTACCTGCCTCTTCTACCACAGCAGGGAAATCTGCAATACGCTGTATCAAGGCCGACTCCTTCTCATTTGGGGTAACCGATGGATCAACCTCTTCCGGCAAGTGGCCGGCACGGCGCACAACAGAGCGAATTCTTGCGTAGGTGTATTGCAAAAAGGGTCCCGTGTTACCATTGAAATCAATAGACTCTTTGGGATTGAAAAGCATATTTTTCTTGGGATCCACCTTCAGGAGAAAATATTTAAGCGCCCCAAGACCTACCATCCGAGCTACTTCTTCAGACTCTTCTGGAGCCATGTCTGCGAATCTCTCTGCCGAAGCATCCTTGGCCGATGAGATCATCCTGTCTATCAGATCGTCGGCATCCACCACCGTGCCTTCACGTGATTTCATCTTTCCTTCAGGGAGTTCAACCATCCCATAGGAGAAATGCACCAAGTCTTTGCCCCATTTAAATCCTAATTTATCGAGTATAAGCGACAAAACCTGGAAATGATAGTTCTGTTCATTTCCCACAACGTAAATCATCTTGTCGATAGGAAAATCCTGGTATCGAAGTTTAGCTGTGCCTATGTCCTGAGTCATATAGACAGAAGTGCCGTCGCTACGAAGGAGAAGCTTATGGTCTAAGCCGTCGGAAGTGAGGTCGGCCCAAACCGAACCATCATCCTTGCGATACATTATACCCGAATCGATTCCGCCCAACACCAGGTCTTTTCCCTCCAGATATGTGTCAGACTCATAATATATCTTATCAAAATCCACTCCGAGGCGTTTATAAGTCTCATCAAACCCTGCATAAACCCATCCATTCATAGTCTGCCAGAGGTCTCGCACTTCGGGATCCCCCTTTTCCCATTTTCTGAGCATTTCACGCGCTTCTGCCATCAGGGAAGATTGAGCCTCTGCCTCTTCAGTCGACAATCCTTCGTTTTCAAGAGCCTTAAGTTCCTCCTTATAGTGCTTGTCGAATTCCACGTAATAGTCGCCGATAAGATGGTCGCCTTTCTTTCCTGAAGTTTCCGGAGTCTCTCCCCCACCCCATTTCTTCCATGCAAGCATAGATTTGCATATATGAATGCCTCGGTCGTTGACTATATTGGTTTTTACTACTCTGAATCCATTTGCCTCTAATATTTTCGCCAATGAATATCCGAGCAGATTGTTGCGCACATGGCCCAGATGCAAAGGTTTGTTGGTGTTGGGCGAAGAATATTCCACCATCACCAATGGGGCATCTTTTGGAGCAGTTTTGAAGCCATAGTCTTTTGCCTGAGAAATCTCGTTTAGGAGTTTTGTCCAGAAATGAGGATTGACCACTAAGTTTAAGAATCCTTTGACCACATTGAATTTCTCGATTGCATCCTCATTTTCTTGCAACCAACGTCCTATTTCCTCCGCTGTTGCCTCCGGGCTTTTATGGCTAGCCTTCAAAAAAGGAAAAACAACAACAGTGAAATTTCCCTCAAAATCCTTGCGCGTTGCCTGTGGCACAATATCCCGTTCCTCTACCTCAACGCCATATAATGCTTTCAAGGCCTTGCTAACCCCTTCTGAAATTATAGACTCTATCGTCATCTTTAAATTATGGTAGACTATGATTTATAATAAAATATGAAATACCGGGAACTGTATTATCCCGATTTCTTTATATCTCTTCTATGTTATTATCCACAGAAAGGAGCGTCGCCGACAAACCGATGACGCTCCTTAGTGAGGTTCCCCTTTAATTATTTTCCGAGTTCGGCTGCCGGTTTGAATTTGACTGTTTTACGAGCAGCGATAGTGATTTTTTCTTTTGTGCGTGGGTTGATTCCGCTTCTTTCGGGCTTGTTGGCGATGGAGAAGGTGCCGAAGCCAATAAGCTTCACGCTGTCGTCGTTTGCAAGCGCCTGAGCGATTGATTCGAGGCATGCATCCAATGCGGCTTTAGCTGCCACCTTGTTAAGACCGGCTTTGGCAGCGATTTCGTTGATGAGATCTCCTTTGTTCATTTTATTTGGTTTTAAATTTCCCACAAAGATAGTATTTTTATCTTGTAATTTACAAGTGATTATCAATTTTTTTTACATTTTTAATACTAATTCTTAAGTTAGAGTTAAATTTGCAATATGTTTGTGATAGACTCTACCCTTATCTCCGACGATTTGATTGAGCGTCATTTCGTGTGTGATCTTGCAGTTTGCAAGGGTCAATGTTGTATTGACGGTGATGCAGGAGCTCCCCTTCTCGAGGAGGAGAAAATAGCCATTGAAGAAAACTTAGATAAAATTTTGCCACTATTGACTCCGGGAGGACGTAAAGCTGTGGAAGAGGAGGGGGTTGCTTATCTCGATAAAGATGAAGATTTGGTGACCACTCTTATAGAAGGCCAAAACTGTGCTTTCACCACATTTACAGAGGATGGCACCTGCCTTTGTGCTCTGGAAAAGGGCTACCGTGAAGGCCTCCTCCCCGATCTCAAACCCTCTTCCTGTTCGTTATATCCCGTCAGGCTAAGCAAATTGGGGAATATGACAGCTCTTAATCTCCACAGATGGAAAATCTGTTCCTGTGCCGAGAAAAATGGCCGAAGATTGAAAATTCCGGCTTATATCTTTTTGAAAAATTCCTTGATCAAGAAATTCGGCCAAGCCTGGTTCGATCAACTCGACCTCACAGCCAAAGAATGGTTAAAGTATCGGGGAGACAAGACGCAATAACGACTCTAAAAATCTGTGGCTTAGAGCCCGGCGTTTCCATTTCTCTTTCTGAAGCTTTTCGCAGCTTTTCATGTCTTGATAAAAAATTTCTCTCATTCGGGCATTTAGTTCCGGATCGTGGATGAATAGATTACATTCGAAATTATTTTCGAAACTCCGGAAATCAAAATTTGTAGAGCCGGCTGTCACGAGGTCATCGTCAATCACCATGGCTTTGGCATGGAGCATCCCCGGGAGATAAAGATATATTTTTATGCCCGCTGCAAGACATTGGGATATGTAAGAGAAAGAGGCATAGTGTAGAAGGAGTGAGTCGGTGTGGGCCGGCATCATAATTCTCACGTCGATATTGGAGAGCGCCGCAGCCTGGAGGGCGTTAAACAAAGCATCGGTTGGCAGGAAATAAGGAGTCTGGATCCAGATCAGGCGTTTTGCTGATGTGATGGCCTTTAGAAACATCAAAGAGAGATTGTCCCAGGTGCTGACAGGGCCTCCGGTGACCAGCTGAATGCCGGTCTTGTTGCTTATCTCTTCAGATCGTGAACCGAGCTCAGGAATATAGGCCTCTTTTTTACCAAAATTCCAATCTATAAGAAAGGAATGTATCAACGACTCGACAATGTCACCCTTGACTCGAAAATGGGTGTCTCGCCATGTCTCCCTCTCTTTCCCGTTGCCATAGGCATAACGGTCGGCTATGTTCATTCCTCCGATATAGCCTATAGAGCCGTCGATGGCCACAATCTTTCTATGGTTGCGCCAATTGATGCGATTGGCAAATTGCGGGAAATTAACCCGGAAAAAAGGATGGACTTCAATCCCGGCCTCTCTCATTCGCTTGAAAAAACGATTGCTGGCAGAAAAGCTCCCTACATGGTCGTAGATCACCTTAACTTCCACTCCGGAACGCGCCTTGTCCATGAGTATACGTGCAATCTCATTCCCTATTTGGTCGTCTAAAAAGATATAATATTGAAGATAGATGGATCTTTCGGCATTTTTGAGGTCTTCCTTCAGACGTCGGAACTTTGTAGCCCCATCAGTCAAGATCTCCACTTCATTATTAAACGTCAATGGATAACCTCCCACTTGAGTGCCCAGCATTATTAAGTTTTTTTGCTCCTTCCGCAACTCGGTTTCCTGAAGTTTAACTCCGTAAGGTTCAAAAGAGTGTTGAAGGCGACGTCGGTTTTTTTGATTCATCATCTCTCCTCGCATACTGCGTCCGAAAAAGAGATAGAAAATCAATCCGACTCCCGGCAAGAAAATTAAGGCTATCACCCAGGATAGGGCTCTGATGGGATTACGGTTCTCCCTCAAGACCACCACCACTGAGATTATAATGATGGCGAAATACATACACACGGCCAGGAATAAGAACCATGTGCTCAGATGTATCGTTTCGGGCAACCGCATATTCTATTCTTTTGGCTAATTTAGCCAAATATCATAATAAATGCAATTAAAGGAGACCCTCAAATTGAGGATCTCCCTTATAATACGGGTTAACAGTGTGTTTATTTTAAGCTTCGGGAGCCTTTTCAGTCTCAGCTTCAGGAGCTTTATCTTCGACGGGAGCCTCTTCAGCTTTGGGAGCCTCCTCTGCCGGAGTCTCTTCAGCCTTTGGTGCCTCCTCGGCCGGAGCCTCTTCAGCCTTGGGAGCCTCTGCTGCGGGCTCAGCCTTGGGAGCGGACTCTCCGGATTTCTTTCTACGGCTTCTGCGAGTGGTTTTCTCTTTCTTGGTGCCCTTGTCGTTAAGCATGAGCTCGTTGAAATCCACGAGTTCGATCATTGCCATTTCGGCATTGTCGCCAAGACGGTGGACTGTCTTAAGAATTCTCAAGTAACCGCCGGGACGGTCGGCAACTTTCTCGGCAACCACACCGAAAAGCTCCTTGACGGCCTCTTTGTTCTGCAAATAGCTGAACACAAGACGGCGGTTGGCCATATTGTCTTTTTTGCAACGCGTGATCAGCGGCTCGGCATACACGCGCAAAGCCTTAGCCTTTGCCAAAGTCGTGAAGATCCTCTTATGCAGGATGAGTGAGATGGTGA
>JAFLTU010000065.1:0-4785 GCA_022509125.1 Muribaculaceae bacterium
GCCCGGTTAAGTTCCTCCAATGCCTCCTGTTGCCTTTGTTCCCCTCTGGCAATCCTTTCTTCATCAGAGAGAGGGTTCATAACGGAGTCATTCATCATCTCCAGGCCTCTTTCCCTGCTTTGGTCAAGTGCATCCTGCATCTGCTGTAATCTGGCTGCAGCCTCTTCATCAAGAAAGGCAAGGTCGTCGTCGGTATATCGGGAGTCATATTCCTCCATCTCTTTCTGATTATCCCTGTCGATATTCTCCACCGCTGAATAATCCTGGATATGACCGTATGCCTTGGCCATGTTCTCATACTTTCCTCCGATTTCCTCATTCCTTAACTGTGCCTGAGGTAATTCGGGATTAAGATATTCGGTCGTCTGTAACTGGGACGGTGCTTCCGCCAGCTCCGTATCGAACATATCGAACATCAGATATCCAGTTCCGAGAATAAGCGGATAAAGGATAGCCGGCAACATATATTTCGGCTGTTTCCAGTTTATTTTGTTCTTTATATCTGCAAAAGTCATTGTGTTTTATGATTTAAGCGTTTCTGATTCAATAGTTTCTCCTGTTTCTGTGCCGCTGTCGTAACTTCTTCCGTCTTCGGCCTGTTACATACCTGAACTATCCTGTAGATATTCAGTGAAAGGCAACCCAAGACTATTCCGAACACTATGGCAAGGAACCATTTCGGATTCTTGCAGGCAAACCGCTGGATACATCCGGCAGCCTTGTCGATCTTCAGTATCTTGGCAGCCTTTCGGCCTGTAGATACCTCCTTTTCATATCTCTCCTTGTATTTCGGATCATTCTTGTCGGGCATCTTTTCTCCCATTATAAGTTTCTTCCAGCCCATGATCAGTATTGATTTTTGGTTCTCTGTTCTATATCCTTATTGAGCAAGGTTCGCCAGTTGGTGATGAGCAATCCGTGAGGATTGTTGTCTGTTCTCGGTACACGTTTCAACTGACCGGCTGTCACAAGTTCCCTTGTCAGGACCGATGTCCTGCGTTCAATCCTCTGTCTTCCGTAATAGGTGAATTCCATCTTGTCTTTGTCGAAGTTGATACTGTCACAGAAAATTGAGAAGACAGCGGATGTTCCCATGATGTTGTTGTAGAAGCCTTTCTCCTTTAAAGTGTTGTATTGAGCCAGTCCCGTTTCATCTACCAGGTACATTGCCTTGTTCATGGTATAGTTGATGTACTTGTCGTCCGGAGCCAAAGTGAAGAAGAAGTGGTGGAACATTTCGACATGGGATTTGGCTTCCACATCGAGAGTTTCTTCCATTGCAGTGCGTTGAACGAGGATAGGAACGTTGCCGTCAAGTACATAGATTTTCTGTTGTGCGTCCACAACCATAGTCCTTGCAGTCCACACACTCGCAAGGCTGATAACTATACAGCCTACGAGGAACAGTCCGCAGACTATCATCACGAGTTTGATCTTGTTTTCTAAATTCTTTATTACCATAGCATTTTATTTTTATCTCATCTCTGAGTATTTAGGATCAGGAATCATCTCATCATTCCGGCCATCGCTCCCTGGGTTGACATCTTTGCCTGTTGTGCGACTCCTTCACCGAAGTTTCTTGTCGAGAAGGCTGTGTCTCCCTCAGGTATCATCCATGCCGCTAGGTCAGGTACAAGGTTCAGACATTTCAATGCGACTATCGAGGCAGCCATCAGATATCCGGCTGAGAAGAACGAGTTTTGCAGATAGGCAGCCATCGTTGCCTCACTCTGGGTTATTGCCGTCAGGTTCTCAACCTGTATGCAGAGAACTATATCAAAAAGGAGAAGGACATAGAACCCGACGAAATAGAGCATGGCTCCGTAGAAATGTACCGTCAGATACCTTGTCAGCCATTTGGCCCAGGCATCCTGCCATTTCGGCAAGAGGGAGAATGCCCATTGTATGGGTCCGAATATCGTCAACATTCCCAAAAGGATCTGCTGGCAATAGATTGTCGCCCACCAGCCGATTCGGAAAACTATCAGGGCTATCACCATCACGATCTTGTCGATACAGACCGTTGCTCCGCTTACCAATGATGTGAACCATAGTTTCGAGGCATCCTTCTCCATATTGGTTACTTCATCGACTCCGGTCTGTTCCATTGTGGATTCTATGAGAGAAGGATCCATTGTTCCGGCTCTCGCTATATCTGCTTTAGCCTGCAAGTCTGTATAGAGTGTATCCCTGACAAAGATGAGTTGCTGGACTTCCTCAAATTTGTCTGAAATCTGGGCTGCTTCAGCCTGATACAAGTCATGGGTATAGGAACCGATGGCATTGGGGACGTATGCGAGGAAGTCAAGCACACACCAGCTGTTGTTGGTGTTGTTCATTCCGCTGTCTGCCGGTGGATACCACCATGTCATGA
This sequence comes from Muribaculaceae bacterium, assembly GCA_022509125.1. Taxonomy (GTDB): domain Bacteria; phylum Bacteroidota; class Bacteroidia; order Bacteroidales; family Muribaculaceae; genus Lepagella. Next base: position 2,375 of record JAFLTU010000065.1, read on the forward strand.
TTATAGCAACCGCAAAGGGTCGGAAAAGCTTCATCACGTCAAGCGGCTCTTTCTTGACCATCATCTTGTAGGTCATTCCGGCGGCCATTATTATGGCGAACATGGCGGCAAGTGCCATACTCATCTGCAATATCCACCAGAAGGGACCTTGCATTCCTGTGAATGTGGCGTCACATAGAAATTCGTTAGTCTGAAATATCACGTCATCAACTTCTTCTTCAAGAAGGTTGATCCCAAAATCGCTTAAAATGTTATCGGCCATGGTTCAGACTTTTAGTTAGGATTAGGATATGTTTCATATAATTTCTTAGTTAGTGTCTATAGTGGAACCGGTGTTGCATTAATCTGAATTTATAGTCCGGTTTGATACCGACTGCCATCCTGCGTCTCGCCATCGGCTCATGGCTTCTGCGACAATTCCGGATGTCCTGTCCTGTTTTTCGTATGAGGCTCCCAAGAGTGAGGCTGTTGTCTTGCTGTTGGAGAGATAGACCAGATACCTTATCAATGATTCATTCTTTTTGGCAGCATCGGCATATATCGACAGATATTCCTTCTTCCTTTGGGAATTCGGCATGTAAGCCTCCTGGGTTGACTTTATGGCTGTCTGCAGAACATTGTAATGTTCAAGCCATACATTCTGTTGGTTTGGTGTACCGCCATATTGGAGGATCCTGTCGATGTTCGTCCTGAAGTCGGATAACTTTTTAGTTATCTTTTCTCCTTCGGCCATCCATGCAAGGTCTAAAGCTCCTCCCGTCCGGTCTGCAATATTGAGTGCCTCTATCTCGGCTCTCTTAATCATTGCTGAGTCAAGTTTGGTCGCATCATCTATCTGCATGTAGGCTGCGACTCCGGCTTCTGTCCTGAAACTGAGTTTGTTCTTTACGGCAGCTGTCTTTCTGTAATTATTGTGCAGGATCTGATAATAGAGTTCAGGTGTCAGAGCACCCGAACCAATTTCTGCAACAGTAAACTGGTTCATCTTTGAATCGTCATGGTTATAGGTCACATATTGAGCCTTTATGCTCAATGGAGCATAGAGCATTGTTAAAATCAGGATTAGGAAGATATGTCTATAAAATCGTTTCATTAAAAATATATTGATCAATTTCTATTTCTATAGGGATTGAGTCCGCTGTCTCGCCATCTTCCGAAGGCTTCTTCCAATATCACGGATCGTGGTTTATTGCGATATACACTCTCTTTCCAATATCCGATCCTTACCTGTATGTATCTCCAGGTGTCGAAGTATGCTGAATTGAGATGCATCTTTATATTGTCAAGACTGTAGTTTATGCAGTCAAGAACCATCAATAAATCTGATGTCGAACAGGCTGCCGCTCCCGTTGCATACAGCACGAGGTCGCTTACTGACTTATAGAGGGTCTTGCTCTCGTCAAGAATCCTGTTTATGCACCTCATGCTTATCGTTATCACGATAGTGTCCGAAAGTGCCATCCGGTTTCTTTGAAGAATCTTTTCATTATAGTCATTGAGAAGTTTCTTATAATCGGTTATCCTGTCAGAAACCGTATTATAGGTGGAATAGACATTCATTGCCGTCCTCAATGAATTGTACATGACATCAATCACGTCAAATGCCCGGGTATATTTGTCGAGATCAAAGTTGAGTATCTTGAAATCTTCGGCTGCATCGGCACTGTATTCGTGAAGTATATTGTTGCTCTGTTCCAATGTGGCCCGTGCCAGAAGAATACTTCTCTGTGTCTTATGGTCTGCTATGTAAGCTTCCACAGAACCTACATCAAAGCTCCATTGTGCCTTTGATAATCCGGGAATCAAAAGCATTGCAGTTAAAAGAAATATGTGGAAATATCTATTCATTATCTGTTTACAGGTACAATGGGTTCAGTATTTTCAGGACTATTATATGGATTAGTGGAAGAATGCAGTGCCATCGAAGCGTTTTCGAGCCATCTTTGGAAGCCTTCCTCTATTATTGTCAGTTTCCTTCCCTGGTTGTCATTGATATAGGGCATCTGACTCTTCAATACATCAATAATCGTAAGCTTATAGTGCATCATCTTTTCCAGAGAAACCAAGTCGGCATATATCCTTGTCAATCGTGCATCGACTGACCTTGCAACCTCCAACCGGTCGGAAGACCATAGCAAATGGAAAGTATCATTCGTGTTATCCTGTTCTACAGGTTCATTCTTTATGTATTCCGTGGTGATGGTGCAATTTGGATAATCCCTTGCTATCTCGGCGATCCGGTTATTGACCAGCTGTGTCTTATCCCGGTCGCTCATATCGGGATCAAGTTCTATCACATCGACAACCTGTGTTCCGCTGTAATCGGCTGTGAGTTCCCAGTCTATCTGAAGGATTGCCCTGTGTATCTTGATACCTAAGAAATATTTCGGTTTCCTTGCAAGTGAAAGCGT
>JAFLTU010000065.1:4885-7552 GCA_022509125.1 Muribaculaceae bacterium
GAATTGAGACGGTCTATCTCATCTTTGTTGGCATTATATTGCTGTCTAAGAATGGCAGCTTCCTCAATTGTTGCAGATGCAATCTGTCTTATCAGGTCTGCATTCTCTGCTTCCAGTATGGATATCTGTGATTCTAAGGATGCAATCTGACTTCTTAATTCATTTTCCATCCTGTCTAAATCAGATGTATCAATATCGCTTGCCGAAACACTTGATGTCATGGCACAATCCTTGGAATGTGAATTAAGACTGCTGCCACAGGAACTGCATTTATATTGGGTTGTCCCTTGCATGAGGGTGAAACCGTCATGGCAGGTGACACTTATAATCACACTTTCTGTACCTTTCAGCTTCGCCTCATCGGTGGCATTATAGTATCTCTTTGCGTCACTTCCGATACGGTAAACATATCCTTCCTCGTTGTCATTGAGTTCTGACAACATGGCATTCAGTTGTGCCTGGAAAGTATTCAGATCCATGGTGTATGAATCGAAGATATCCTCATATACGATATCGTTCCAGTTCCATGACCTTGTGACTCTAATTGAATAGGCATAAGATTTCTGATAGAGGTTACCGCTTCGGCTGATATTATAAGAAAGCCTGCTGTAACTGATGGAATAGTTGTAGTCATTCTGTGAGCTGTTAAGCTGGTTCACTTTTGCCTGTGACCAACCGGCATAATTTTCAGAATTGGCTTTTATGGCGTTTGTCTGCTCTGTATTGGGGTAGAAAGAAGCATCGGTGGTGTTTATCCTGTACCATTCACCTCCATAGATAATGGAGTTATCGTCAGTCGGTGGATAATAATTGCATATCACCTCATTCCCTGAATCGTTCCGGTAGATATACCATCTCTGTGTATAATACTGGCCTTGAAGTTCCCGGATATAGTCGGTTATCCAGGAAGTCATGTTATAATTGTCTATATTGAATAGCTGTGCAACATTTTCAGGTCCACCTATCATTCCCAATAAGGTTCCTCCGATCGAACTGTCAAGAGATTTGTAGAATCCGTAGCTGCTCTCGACGGCATTGATGATTGCCGGGATATTTCCGTTGGCTATATCATCGAAACTGCTTCCTCCGAGCAATGCACCCAACATATTCTCCATTCCTGCACCGGCGATATTGACTCCCATCTGATAGAGATTGTCGATATCGGCCTGCAGTTTCTCTTTTGTGAAGTTATTGGAGATGTTTCCTAAGTCATCAAAGAGTTTGTTCCAGTCCACGTTTCCTCCGGAAGCCAATTTGAACAACGGCTCATATTGTGGTGCTATCTGTAGGAAGACTATATCCTTGAATGACAAGGAACAGTTGGTTACTATGGACTCGAACTGCATGCAAAGTGACTCGACTTCTGCACAGATCTTGAAGAGATAGCTTCCCCAGTATAATGCCGTCTGGGGTGAATGCAACATCAGTTGGGCCACCGTCCAAATTTTCGGCATTATCCTGGAGGCTACCATGGAGTATATCCTTTTGTAATAGTAGTTCTCATCCGGGCTGATCCATATACCTAAGTCTGTAAGAGCCCTTCTGTCGAGAAACTTGGACATGAAGATTCCGGCTGCCGCAACTTCGGCTGCCGAATATCTGTCAAGTATTTCCTTAACCTGCTCACTATAGTACATCTCCGTGGCTGTCTCCGTTCCGAATGCCGCTACCATGGCTGCGACCGTCTTGTTGTCATAGTTGACGGAATACCATGGATTGGCACCGAAAGATTTCGTTGCCGTCAGGATTGTAAGAACCAATATGAGCAGGTATTTTTTCAAGTCTTTTATTTTTTTGTGGAAGGAATGGTAATACCTTTAATGAATTGATATACTCCGGATGTGAAATTGCCGTCTGCAGGTGTGTATTTGAGATAACCTCTTGTCTGCAGTTCCTCGCTTGCATTGGTAACATCCTTTACTGAAAAGTCTTTGACCTTGCTGAGCAAACCGGCCGGGTGCATGCATATCTTTTCATAATTCCTGTTCCTTTTGCCAAGGAAAAGAAGATGATAGAACAGGATTGTCGCTTCACGGGAAAAGTTCTGCTCTTCGGTGTCTCTCCAGAATTCTTCGATAAGTTTTAATTCATTCATTGCGTTATCTATTAGGATTAGAACCGGTGAAAATTCTCACCACTTCAATAATTTTTTTATCAATCGTCATTTCTTTCAGGCAGGTTCAATACATGACCGGCTTTATGAACCCTCCTTGCAAATTCAAGAGGATTGTTGGTGCCGCTTCTGTTCCAGTCCCGGCAGTATCTTGAAATTGCCTCCTGATGTGTGCATTGAAGTTCCGCCTTATAAAGTTTCAATGCATCTTTCTCTGCCCGTTCCGTTGTGTAGGTCATGTAGCATTCCTTGGATTCTTCGACTCCATAGACTCCGCTCGTGGAACCTCGTCTGATGAAGACTTCACGGAAGAAGGACCTGCCGTCCTTGTTGTCAAGTCTGTTAATGGTGAAGATCTTTTTGCAATCCACATCGGTCAGACCCAATATGGCCTTGATGTTGTCAAAGCGTTCACGGAACTTGCTTTGGTCAAGCAACATCACGACATCTGAGTTATTTATGATTGCCTCCTTGACTATCTCACTGCCGATGATATCCTGTATCTCCTGGGTGACGACTCCGACTGAAGCCCAGAATTTACGGGCTGTCTTATA
>JAFLTU010000066.1:0-4373 GCA_022509125.1 Muribaculaceae bacterium
GTATTGGCATGGTTATATATGACGTAGCGGTTATTGGCTTTAAGACCGTCGGCAGGAAGTTTGACAGAAGCGAATTCAGATGAACCGATATTCGCTCCATTCTTGCGGAATGCCAGATTGAGATATTGTAATGTGGAATTATTTCCTGACGATGTAGCATATTTCAAAGGTGATTTTACTACCGGGGCAAATACATAGTAGCAACCAAGGTAATCCATCAGTCTGTTCTTGAAGGTAACACGTTCAGGTGTTGTAGCCGAAAGAGTGTTGGTGAACTCATAGTTAGTCAGAGTGAACATATACTCATTCTGCTTGTAAGCCGGAGTCAAGGCTATTGAAGAATCATAAAACCAAGTTGTTGGTGATACAAGGTTGGTTGTATAATTTGATGTTGTGGCCGCATTAACACCAAAACCGGGAACCACAGTAACGCCATTGGGGAAAGCAGCATTAACTCCCGGGAAAGTAAATTCGTCCGACAGCACATGAATCTGGGCGAAAGGACGTTTTAGAGTCACCTTCATGTTATAATTGGATACATCTTTTGTAGGTGACAGTTGGAAATAACCGGAGAATGAGTCGTATTCCTGAAGTGCTGTGTTATTTCCATTCATATACTTTGGATCAACGCTTACGCAACGGTTAGCAAAATTAAGAGTGATTGCGTTAGAAGCAGTCTGATTGGCAACAGTAACATTATCCTGCTTATTCCCCGCCCAGAAGAAGATGTAAATCTTTGTAGGGTCAAGATCCTTGTGGAATTTGAATAGTACGGTGAAACCGTCGCCTTTCTTGATAGCATCAGGGGCCAGAGCCTGTTCACTGTCATAAAGATAAGCCCCATTATAATAGACGGCGTACCATAGTCGATCAATTTCGCGAGAGAAGGTATAAAGACCGTCAGAGCCTACAGAGCCTGCTGCCGCTGCCCTTGTCTTGAAATCATCGGGAAGAACTATGTCGGCACTCCATTCGATATTGTCTTTAGAATCTAATGGATTCTCCGGCTGTGCAGGTTCTTCAGCTTGGGAGCAGGAAAATAATCCTGCCATTGAAAGGAGCATAGCTCCGGAAAGATAAAACCTTGTAAGTTTCATAAACTGTGAATTAATAGTGAATGTTGTTGATATAATTGTTAGAAGTTTTGATAAAGTATTCAATATTCAATCTCGACTGTTTCCTCGAATTCAGGGTCAATAGTGATGCCTCCGGAAGTCATTCCGTCGTCAAGCTGTAAAGTAGTGAAGAAGTTGCCTTTAACTGTAGTTATTCCTCCATTTATAAGCGGAATCTCCACCTGACGTACCCTTGCACGAAGGTTATCCTTATCGTCATAGATTTCCACACAAGCCTTGATAGTTATTTCAGAATCCTCTGCCAACACCTGGTCAAAGGCAAGTTGATTGCCTGAAACTGAGGATATGTAAGAGACGTCACTCCATTTACCATTTATCTTTCCTTGATAAGGATTGACCGAGGCCGGTAAATCTTTGTAAGATATCAATATCTTGCCGGGATTGAATTCCGCAGTGTCGGTTGCTACAAGTCTGTATCTTGCCACTGCAACATTCATTTCAATCTGTAAGGATTTTGTAGTATAGGCTACCCTAAGGTCTTTTTGTCCCGAATAAGCGACCTTTGCAAGATCATTTCCTTCATAGTCATATTTATGACGCAGAAGTATCTCAGAGAAATCGTCTGTATAGAAATAAAAACTCTTGTCGTCGTAGTTAGGAACATGATCTGCCCATCCTACAAACGTATATTTCCCCGGAGGAAGATTGAACTGTACAGGATTGTCATAAGATGACTGTACAACGTATGGCTCGGTTTCATCACGTCTGTAAGCTGCAACGCAATATCGTAAGCCCCAGGCCGTGCTTCCTCTTGTAGCAAACATAGTGGAATCAATATCCTTATAATCTGAGAAAGTTTTGTCAATGGATAAATAGACATCCAAGTCTGTCCTAAATCCATTAAGGATATCATCGTCAATACCGCTGTTGCCGTTATTATCATTGTTATGACGGTAGATGGTTACAACAGGTCTGCAATGATGTTTCTGTTCCTTTGGTGTTTCCTGTATTATTCCGGAGTGCATGGAAACTAACCAAGCCTTGATGTCCTCCTGTCCTTCAACTTCAGTAGAAGACCAATACCAGCAATCATCAGGTGAATCAGGAAGTATATCGCCACCTATAGCCTCGATACGAGGATTGATAAAGTTCTTCACAGATTGTATCTGTCGAAGTTGTTCAACAGAAGGGATATAGGCTGACTGCCCGAATGTCCATAGGTCGAAGACCGGAAGAGCCATGGGTGAAGAAGCTTTGTCGCACTTATAGAGGGCATAAGTATTCTCGTTGCCGTCAAGATTTTTGAGATTCTTTGAAGTTCCCTGACTTACCGGAATAGAATCGGAGAAAGCTTCATCAGAAATGTCTCCAAGATAAACGGCATAACCGCGGATTTCATCATCAACGTCCGGATTGACTTGATAGACTATAGCCACGGCTTCTCGCCCTGATTTCACATAATCGGAAAACGAGACTACAGAACCATCTGTACAGAGAATATCACCAACTGACATTCCCGGATCGGGCTCATCGAAATGGTGACAGTCACAAGAGGTTAGAGAGGAGGCTAAAGCTCCGCCAACCACCGTCATGCAGACGGTGGAAAAGAAAGTTAGAAATTTCATTTTAAAGGAATATAACATTGGATTAGTAGGGTTGGAACCCTGTTAAAGACTTGTCTTAATTTTTACAAGAAAAAAGGATTTAAATGGAATTTAAAGATGTCATTTTTTCAATCTGTCCCATTGTTTCATCATAGATTCGGAGATGGATTTGCCATTCTGGAATTTGGACCAGGAAGAAGAGTCAAGATTATACCATGCATCCATCCAGTCTAGTGTTTCAATCTGATATGTGATATTGTAGAGTTTACGGTATATTTTTTCAAGACGGCCTGTCACTTCGGAAGCTATATAATATCTTTCGGCAGCACTCAGAAGATTGATATTCTTTTTACCGGATGTATCACCTTTTCCATCTCCCAATGTATATTTTGAGGAAGACACCAATTGAGACATGAAGGAATATAGGGAAGTCATTTCAGAGGTAACTTGTGTAACCGTTTTTGACGTCAATGCAGTTATAGCAGTGCCTTTATAGTTATCCGGAACAGCCTTGGCCATCTTTGTTAACTGTTCGGGTATCCTGACTGAAACTAATTCCGCAGACCTTTTAAGCATATAAAGGTCATTCATGGCCGATGAAGCATTAGACATATATTCGAGGATAGTGTTCTCAACCTTATGAACTTCAATCATTGCACCGGCCACGGCAGCCTGAGCCTCGATAAGTTTATTCTGTGTTTCGTTCCTTTTCTTATAGGCAGATTTCAATTCCTCAGTTTGAAGAATTACGGCAGCTGTCAGAGTCGGATCGGTTTGTTGTGCCTTGACAACCGGAGGGGAAACAAATATTATTCCGATGAAAACCGGGAGGAAAGATTTAAAAGAATTCATAATTGATGTTCTAATGTTTTCTATACAGTTCTTTAAGACGTTCTACCACCATATCACGAGCGAACAAACTTATGGAACCTATCAATCCATCAAGAATCGAATTTATATTTATGATAGCTAATCCTTTTTTCAAGGTTTTCTCAAATTCTAAGATGAATTTATTTTTCAACTCATTGGAAATCCTTGTATAATCTGATTCTGTCAAAATTTGATTATGGCTTTTGTCTTCAAATTCAAGGGAGAATATTATCGGTAAGAAGGCCTCATTACCTTTGTTGAAAGAACTAAGATTAATGAAACATAACCCGGCGTTACAGGAAATGTCTATATTCACTAATCCATCTGTATGAAGATAAGTAATAAGACCTTCTTCATTGATAAATCGTATATAATTCATAATCGGGAATATTATTTTCAATTATTATTGAAATTTCTAAGTAGAAAAATTTGAGTTTGAATTATGTCGATGATTGATAATTACAATTTCATTCCGGAAGAGCGTCTTTCAGCAAGGTTTCTTTCTCTTTGATATTTATTTTGTACAAGGCTTTGTCTATATTCCGGGTTTGTCAGGCAGTCGTTCCAGTCTTTGACTTCTTTGGGAGGTTTCCAATGCTGGACGGAGTACTTTACACCGGCTTTTTCAGCCGTTTTCTCAAAATTGAAAGAATTTGCAGGAACTGTTATCGTCTTGTCACTGATAGATAAAATCACCTCCCTCTCGGAGTCAGAGCCTTTATAATCAAACTTCACAGGAATCCCGTCAACGAATTTCACAAGGTTTGCTGAATAAACATTCCCGGCAAGGTCATTGTCAAAGCAATCAAAAAAAATTGCATCA
>JAFLTU010000066.1:4473-6880 GCA_022509125.1 Muribaculaceae bacterium
TATCTCATAGCCTGTATGTTGACCGGTGAAGGGATTGAAATAAGGGAAACCTATATTGTAACCGTCATAATTCTTCATCTTTATATCCCTGACAAGAGTTATCTTGTCCTTGAAATCATTGACTGTATCTTGAGAAAACCCACGTTTTCTCAGAATCCAATGGGGATTATCCGGAATGATGTCAAGGGTCTGATATCTTGTCGGATCAAAGTTCTGAGGAAGTCCCTGATTCATATCTTTAGAATATTGGTCAATCTTATTGTCAATGTAAGGCATATTTGCAAAGGAGGCAAGCACATTGGCTATTCTTACCCATTCATTATCACCGGGTACATTAAAAGAATTCAGGTTTTCACGGATAAGAGTTATAACATCTCCCTTTGTTCCGTTTCTGCGGAAGAAGCTCTGAAGTTCCTTTTTGTCAGATTTACGGACAATGATTGTATCTACAGGATTACCGACGGGCCCAAGATTGAGTTCAAGATAATTACGGACTCCGGCCTTTGGATTGACCCGATAGCCAAGGGAGTCGGCGATGTCAGTGACACCGACCTTGCATTTCATATCGCTGAAAACAATCTTGTGACCCATTGCCGATATTACAAAGGATTAGGACAATTACTAATTCTAAATCTAACCAAAATGAAAAAACTCTGTTTATGTAAAAGCTTCTGTTATAAGGATCAGGGATTAAGACAATATTACGTCAATATATGTCATATACAAGGATAGGATCAAGCAATTCAAAATCTACCGTCATGTCCACATAGAATTCTGCGGACTGTTCATCCGGTATCACACCATGTTCGTCACACCATTTATGGAATTTAGGGTTTTCAGCTGCCCTTGTCAGATATTCAAGGCAGGAAATCTCTCTGTCAAGCAGAGACTGTATGAGGTCATAATTCATATTATTTCGAGGAAAGAGCCTTGTGTTAACACAGGGCGGATTTAATTAGTGATATAACTGTTGGTTTTCTAGTAAGTCAGATATTTTGGAGAGAGGAAGGGCAGTGTTTACATTTTCATAGCCACCTGCTTATCTTGTTTCAGATGTAATCCTGCAGACATAAAAGATGCAATCTCGTTTGCAAGATACTTGGCTCCGAGTTGTTCCTTTGTTGCAGCCTTTGTCTTAAGGAGTGCGTTAGTATCCCAGCCGGTAAGCTGTTTTACTTCAGATTTCTGTCCTTTGCCCATATCGATATAGATATCGAACTTGTTTGTTTGTTGGTTCTTTTCAATACGGATATTGTCCTTGCTCATTCCTTCAGGCAGAGAGAACTGTTGATAATGGGAAGGTAGGCCGAGGCGTTCCCCGAAGACTTTTTCAGTAAGTTGTCCCGGAGTCTTCACACGATCGAAATATGCATTAAGATCTGCCCGTTCCGCCGGAGTGGACATTTTCTTTCCATCTACCACGGCATAAAACTTATATTGGCCGAAATCCTGACGGGTGGCATCAGATTCTTTATATACATTGAATTTTTCCACAGTAAGCTGTTTGTTCTCTGCACCGGAAATAACATTGGGAGTTTTGAAAGCCACATCAGGAACTTTCTCCATAATTTTGGTAGGATAATATTTCTCCATCATTTCAGGTACAGTCAATTTCTTTTCAAGGAAATTGTTGGCGTCAATATCACTGATTGGAATAGGTTTAAGTTTGTCACCATTGATGTTGGCCGTAAAAAACCATGGAGCGTCAGTATCCTTGATTTTGAATATATGGCCGTGAGAGACCTTGTCGCCATTTACAGTGACCATCTGGGGCTCTCTTTTTTGAGTAACCTTCGTGAATTCGTCTTCTTTCAATTCAAGATTTTCAACAGCTTCATTATACTTCTTGAAAGCCTCGATACCTTTATCCACATCAACTTTCTTTTCTTCCGGTTTTTCAGAAGATTCAGCCTTTTCAGTTTTATTTTGTCCCTTATCCGATTTTATTTCGGACTTTTGTTCTTCGGCAACAGCTTGGGGAGTCTGTTCCAGGTGTTCTTCATTCTTTTTCTTTTTTGCCATATTATCTTCATTTTTTATGTGATTGTCATTAGTTCCTCGTTTAACCGTTTTCTTGGGTTGTTCTAGTTGTTCACAGATGGCAACCCTTGCACCTGCCCTCACCAATTTGGGAAGATATGTGTCAAGAGCATGATGCGGGAACCCTGCCAATTCAATAGAGCCTGTACCGGAAGCACGTCTGGTCATGGTGATACCTAAAATCTCACTCGCCCTGACTGCATCCTCCTTGAATGTCTCATAGAAATCACCGATTCGGAATAACAGAATTGCGTCAGGATGTTTTGACTTCATTTCATTGTACTGTTTCAACAGAGGAGATTCCATTTGAGAAACAGCCTGTGTTTTCTCATTCTTTTCAGGTTCTTTATTTTGAGAAAGGTCTTTT
>JAFLTU010000067.1 GCA_022509125.1 Muribaculaceae bacterium
CTCTCTGACGTTTGATGATGTTGCCTGCACGGCAGTTTGACCCACCGAAGATTTTGACACCAAGACGTTTACTTTCTGATTCGCGGCCGTTTTTCGAACTGCCGACACCTTTTTTATGAGCCATATCTGATGAGTTATTTTACGATAGATTTAACCAAAACTTTAGAGAATTGCTGGCGGTGACCATTCTTGCGGCGATAGCCTTTGCGGCGTTTCTTTTTGAAGATGATTACTTTTTCACCCTTAACAAGGGGAAGGAGCACCTCGCAAGTGACCTTGGCACCCTCGATGGCCGGAACACCTACGGAGACGTCGCCATCAGCATCGATTAGCAACACTTTGTCAAAATCGATGGTGTCGCCCTCTTTCACCTCGTCGCCGAGATCATGGACATAGATGTATTTTCCCTCTTCGGCTTTGAATTGCTGGCCTTTGATTTCTACAATTGCGTACATTTCTATAATAATGATATTCAATCATTTCCGTTGGGCGGAGCACTTTTTGCGCTCGCTTTTTCTGCCTTGGCGGATTTCGCGACTGCAAAATTAATGTTTTTTTCGTAAATTTGCAATAAATATAAAAGAAATGGCAAACAAACCGTCAATTCCAAAGGGTACAAGGGATTTCGGGCCATCAGAGATGGCTCGTAGGAATTATATCTTCGACACTATCAGGGCTGCATTTCGCCTATTCGGCTATACACCCATCGAGACGCCCGCTATGGAGAATTTGTCGACCCTTATGGGTAAATATGGCGATGAAGGTGATAAGCTACTCTTCAGGATCCTCAATTCCGGTGATTACTTAAAGGATGCTCCCGATTCACTCCTGGAGACAAAGGATTCTTTAGCTCTTTCATCAAAAATTAGCGAAAAGGGTCTAAGATATGACCTCACAGTTCCCTTTGCACGATTTGTGGTGCAAAACCGTAATGATATCCATCTCCCCTTTAAGCGTTGTCAGATTCAACCGGTTTGGAGGGCCGATCGCCCTCAGAAGGGTCGTTATCGGGAGTTCTATCAGTGTGACGCCGATGTTGTCGGAAGCGACTCCCTGTGGAATGAAGTGGAGCTTTTGCAATTGATCGATTATGTTTTCAAATGCTTAAAAATAAGAGTTAATATAAAGCTCAACAACCGAAAGATTCTCACCGGTATCGCTGAACTCATTGGCGAGAGCGACAGGATTATCGACATAACAGTGGCTATCGACAAGATCGAGAAGATTGGCGTTGATAAAGTGAAGGAGGAATTACTCGGTAAGGGAATAGGCGAAGAGGCATTGGAAAAACTGATGCCATTTCTAGAGCTAAAGGGAGATAACAAGGAAAAGATTGCCAGATTGAAGGAAGTGTTAAAAACTTCTGAGATTGGACTAAAGGGGGTAGAGGAGATAGAATGGGTTGTCGGCCATTTCGATAGCCTGGGTCATGAATGTGGTCTGGAAGTTGATGTTTCCCTTGCAAGAGGTCTAAATTACTATACTGGAACGATTATTGAAGTGAAGGCTCTCGACGTAGAAATAGGAAGCATTACCGGAGGAGGACGCTACGATAATCTGACGGGAGTGTTTGGTATGCCGGGTCTTTCAGGAGTAGGTATTTCTTTTGGAGCCGACAGGATCTACGATGTTTTAAACCAACTTGAATTATATCCGGAGGCTATAGAAGAAAGTGTGAAGGTTTTGTTTCTGAATTTTGGAGAAAAAGAGGCAGCCGAAGCTATTAAACTTGTCAAAGAGTTACGCTTAAAAGGGATTTCCGCAGAACTTTATCCCGATTCAGCAAAACTGAAAAAACAGATGGCTTATGCCGACAGTCTCCATGTGCCCTACGTGGCGATGATAGGAGAATCGGAATTGGAAAACCGCGAGGTGAATTTAAAGAATATGCTAACCGGAAATCAATATAAAATAGCCTTTTCTCAGATGTCAAATCAAAAATTCAGCTAAGTTATGATTTCAATGGAGCAATTTCTGTTGCGTCAGCCTTCGATGCCGGAGGAAACCGAAACCGACAAGTTTTATTTTGATATCTGTGTAAGCCTTGCTGAGATAGCCAAGAAGATGGGTCTTTTCCCTTCCTATCCGGAAAAGGTGGTGGAAAGGGCGGCATTGGTTTTGATCGGTTATTATCAAGATGTCATTAGCGATGCAGGAGTGTGGCGTTCTTTTATTGACGAATGCCGGCGTATGTATGGGTTTCCTGTGCCTTTCTTCACGAAACCGGGCGAAGACTATTTTGATTATGAACTCAATAAGGCCGACGTCTTTTTCATGGTGTGGTATGCTCTTTCGATGAACTATGAAAACCGGCGTGTCTGCAATCCTCTTGATAGGGAAATATTGGAGGGTGCAAAGAAATGGTATCAAGAACTCGAAAGACATTACGAAGAAGCACCGATACCCGTTGGCTATCGTTTTTCAGCAGAACTAGAGATCCATAACGAGGAAGACAGGCCGGAAATAATGAGACTGGCAAATTGGCTTTTTCTCCATTGCTATTTGATGACACCGGCTTTCGCTCTGACACTCTCGGAAATCGCGAATGATTATGATCTTTCCAAAGAGGAGGGACTGGTAGAAATGCAGAAAAGGCTTGACGCTGCAATGTGGCAGGATCCGACCGGCCCTCTTGCTCTCTACCTTGGGGAATGGTTGTATTTGATTGTGGAGGGGAAACCGGCTCCTGAGCCTAAAATTGACAACGAAAAAAACAGCCCTCATAAGTATTACACGGCATTTACGGAATTCACCGGTGGAAAAAAATTGGCTTTTTTTGCCACCTATAAGGAATTGAATGAATTTTTTATCCGGGCCTTGGGTTGGGCCGAAGGAGAGGAACATCTAAGCCAGGTGAAAAACGACCGGGATTTCGTCTTGATGGTCGACTCCCAAAAAGGAATGTTGCTGGCTCGCAATGTGGCACGATGTATAGCGGCTCCCGATAATAAGTTATATGATCAAGAGTATGCCCGATTGCATGCCATGGAATTGCTCACGGAACGCGGTTTATGTCCGGGCGACCTTTTGAAATTGATTTGCAAAGAAGGCTGGCTCCCCGACGCTCATTTCCCTGATTCGATTGATTATAAATTGGTGGAAGACAACAACGATTTCATTGCTCGATGCTATCTTCAGGCCTATTATCGTGGCGATTGAAGTTATTTATTGAATTTTAGTATTAACTTTGCATAGAAATGCATCAGGCCCTGGTCATAATTCCTACCTACAACGAAATCGAGAATATCAAAGCCATCGTGGAAAAGACGGTGGGATATCCCGATAATTTCGACGTGCTCGTCATAGATGATAATTCCCCCGACGGCACGGCCGAAGAGGTTGAAAATTTAATAAAACAATATCCGGGCAGAGTTTTTTTGGAACGTCGCACAGGTAAGTTAGGTCTCGGCACAGCCTATATACATGGTTTCAAATGGGCTCTTTCAAGAGATTATCAATATATCATCGAGATGGATGCGGATTTCTCCCATAATCCCGACGACCTGACCCGCCTTTACCACAACAGCAAAGACAATGGCTATGATGTCACGATCGGAAGCCGTTACGTTTCCGGAGTGAATGTAGTCAACTGGCCAATGGGACGTGTCTTGATGTCTTATTTTGCGTCGGCCTATGTCAGGTTTGTGACACGCATGAAACTCCGTGACGCTACCGCCGGATTTGTATGCTACCGCCGTAGAGTGTTGGAGTCGATTGATCTGGATAAGATTGAATTCAAAGGCTACGCATTCCAGATTGAAATGAAATTCAAAGCCCACCGCAAAGGATTCAGAATATCGGAAATTCCTATAATATTCATAAATCGACAGCTCGGCACCTCAAAAATGAACAGCAGCATCTTTGGAGAAGCTATGTTTGGCGTCATAAAGCTTCGCCTTGACGCTCTCCTTTCGCGCAATTAAGATCTTATAAAAAAAGGAAATAGAATCCCTTCTCCCTTTAAAGAGATTTGATTAGAAGAGGGAAGGATAGGGAAGAGGAAGGTATTGAATCGGGATTTGAAAGAGAGTTGGCGGTTTCTTCAATCACTTCATCAAGCTCGTAACGGAAATGGGTCATTACTAAAAAATGGCGTTCATCTTCCGGAAGGGAGGAGAATGTTTCTCGGGTGATGGCTTGACCGGGGAGCAACACATAATTGCCGTCGGGTTGGCCGAGGACAGAAATTTCCATTTTACCATCCGGAGTCTCCGGCATAAGGTCGAATTTCATGACGTTGAAATAGACAGGGAAGTCTTGATTGTTGACAACCCGGAAAAAATAACCCTCGGTATCCAGTTTCCCGTTTGTTAATTCTACATCTACATTTTGAAAGTTAGAAGAGTCATGATTCAAAATGAAATTGGCAATCAACTGGCCTAGAGTTTTTGAGTTGATCTGGATATTTTCAGCTTCCGGGTCGAAGACAGCAAGCGACCTCCTCACCATCCCTTTTTCAGTATAAATCTTTTCTCCTTCAACGGAATTGGAATTCTTGGCCAAACTGAGACGTGAAGCAACATTCTTATTATTGTTTGATGCCATTTTCTTGGCGTCAATCATTAGGCGAGTCACTGAAATTTTCCCCGAAGAAAGAGATTTATAGATATTTTTATCAAGGTCGTTATATATTTCCACCTCTTGACCCTCAGGGATTATAAGATAATCGTTGGCTTTCACTTCTATACCCGGTTTGGCGGGGGCTTGTTTGCCACCACTCTCTATTAACACATCTTTAGAGGCGGAATGTATGCTATAATGAGCCCGGATGGCAGTGATGCAGGCCATAAAGACTAAGAGAGTAAGCAATTTTTTCATAATTATATGTTTTGTTTAGAAACCGGCAAATGATTGTCAAACGATATTAGTGCGGATTTTTAGATCCTCTTCCCTTTCTTCTTCTTTGGGAACTATTTTTGATGCAGATTCTCGTAGCTTTTTTAATGAATTCTTCCACATAGCTTCTATAGAGTTCCAGATATCGGCTGCGAAGAGACCGAAGGCTATGATTGAGAGAGTGTAGGAAAGATCAAAAATCAAATTGTGTTCTATAAATAGTTCATAACCAATTCTGACTGCGAGGAATGCTAGTAAAGCCTGCACAAACCGAAGCACGATTCCTTTAAAAGCAGGATTTATGGCATAAACTAAAATCATGATTGAAAGACAAAGCAACCCTGCCAAAATATAATCGAAAAATTTTGGCACTCTTTCAGTCCATAGCCCGTCAAGGATAGTTGAAATAGCGGCTGCATGAATCATCACTCCTGCTACATGTGACTCTATAGGAGTGGCATGCATATCTCCGGCATCCTCCATAGCTCCAACCAAAACTATTTTGTCGGTGAATTCCTCGGCATGCTCTTCAATATTGTCGATATCCACTATTTTATATTCTCTGGAATGATAGGAAGTAATCCCTGTCTCTGAATTTTTGGAGTTAAGAAATTCAATTGACCCTGGATTAAAATCTTCGGCAATAGCTGCCACGAATGAGGGGAGATTGCCATAATCGGTAGGAAAATTGATTGCAAACTCTCTAACAGTCCCTTTTTCTTGAGATGGGAGATTCACCACTCCATATTTCAAATCAGGAAGCTCATTATAAAAGAATGGCTTTTCTTCAACGAGAAATCTGCCGTCGGTTTTTGTGGGTGAAACCCCTATAGGCAAGATAGGATTTGGAAGATTGGAGATGGCTTCTAACAGCAAATCATCATCACCGGAAGGTTCTGCGAAATTAATATCCACTCCTACAGTTTTTGGGCCACATAAAGCCAAAATAGAAAGTCCCTCGGCTATTTCTTGTCGGTTCGCTCGCGCTATGTTAACAACGACCACTCGTGGATCCAATTGTCTGACGGGCCTGTTGTTTGCTATCTGGGCAAAAAGGTCGGGAAGCTGGAAGTCTCTCTTCTCCGGCGAGGAAAACATCGCTGATATTGTCATCGAAAGGGGTTGAACCAAACAAGTTGAAAGTCCTACTCCCATTATAGTGGCAAGAAGAGCCCGAAGAAACACCTGTGACCTGTGCTTTTTCCCTTTATAAAAACTTTCAATGGCTGAAAAGAATTTATGCAATAGAAGTATGGGTTTCCTAAACCACCCCATGTCTTAAATCTGCCCTTTCAATCGTTTTAAAAGATTTTTCTCTCTAAATAACGTCTATCTTTGAATTATATTTGAATCGCAACCCCTTTCTCCTATGCCGTAAAGGATAAACTTTGATAAGCAAAGATAATTCAAATAATTAGAAATTAAGAGTCTTATGGGAAAGATTTTATGAAATATCCGCTTAATTCCATGAAATTTAAACTCGGATACTATAGGGTTCTTGAAAGAGTTACAAGGTATTTTAAAACGGAAGGTGGATATTGTATTTGAGGATAATATAAACAATCCATATTTCCGCAACGAACTTAATCGCACAAAACAATTAATATATGGATGATTTGAACAATCGAAGACTAAAGGTAAAAGTAGTGCAAAAACGATTATAATTCCATTAAATGACAATGCCGGTTCTCCAATTAATTTAAGTAATCCGTGCCCGACACTCCTTCGCTACTAATATTCTTGACAATGGAGCTACTATAGCTATCGTAGCAGCTTTATTGGGTCATTCAAGTCTCCAACATACGCAAAAATATCTACGAGCAGTATATACAAGAAAACAGGAAGCAATTGACAGTCTCCCGGAATTAAGATTATAAATATTATTTCACAGCAAGAAAGTATTGACAGTTCAATAGCAATTGCAAATTTTGCACATACTAACAGAAATAATGATTAATTTCGCAATATCATGGAAAACGAAATAATATTATATC
>JAFLTU010000068.1 GCA_022509125.1 Muribaculaceae bacterium
AGGTGCGGCTTTTGAATTTCACCTTCCAATATTCAATCCATTTATACATTTCCTTCGCTGCCGCCTCGCGTTGCTCTGAGTCTGTATTGGTGCGTGCCGAGAGTTTCGAAAGTGTTTCCCAATCCTTTTTCCCAGTGAAAAGGGAAGCCGGAGGAGTTAGTGTTACATCTACACTGAAAGAGGAACCGCGGCGCGGATAGATCGGTTGGTCGATACTTGTGCGGGAGAGTGAGAGGCCGAGCATCAAAGAATTGGAGACACCATTGTTCATATAATATAGATATTCCCAATTTTTGAGATAATACCATCTATAAGACAATGAGGCCTGGAATTGGAAATAATCGTCGGGCCAAGAAAGTCGGGTTCCAAAACCGAGCATGACGCCGGCCATCTGGAGCACTTTGTTGGGGTCGTAGGCATTCTGGTAATAGTAACCGGTGTTGTTGTAGTTGTAGGAACCTCCGTAATAAAGGGAGTTATAATATCCGGAATTATACCAGGAATTGTTGTAATAGCTTGAGTTGATGCCTGTGGAACGGCTATAGTCTACACTAAACGAAAGAGCGTTGGGACGTTTTCCTCCAAACCAAGGGTCGAAGAATGAGATAGAATAACTTTGATAGTATTTAGCATTGGTTTGGGCAGATATTGAGAAGGTCTGACCGTCGCCACGAGGGATAATCCCTCGATAAGATCCGGGGTTAAAGAGGTTTTTAATCGAGAAGTTGGAGAAAGACAGCGACACCTGTCCGGTTACTCCGGTCTGACCCCAACCGAAGGAGAGCTGCACTTTATCATTAGCTTTCGATTCGAGATTGAAAAGGATATCGACGGTGCCATCATTTTCATTTGGCTCAGGCCGAATATCCATATTCTCAGGATTGAAATGGCCTGTTGTGGCAATCTCACGAGCCGAACGCATTAGATCGCTTTTGGAGAAGAGGTCGCCGGGACGCACTCGAAGTTCACGTCTCACAACTTTTTCAAACAATTGGTCGTTGCCGTTTATTATGACCTTATTGATTGTGGCTTGCGGGCCCTCCATCACACGAAGTTGAAGGGCAATGCTATCTCCCTTGATATTTTCCTCGATAGGCACGAGTTCAAAGAATAGATAGCCATTGTCGAGATAATAATTGCTCACTGCGTCTTCGTCGGTGCGGAGACGTTTTTCCAGGAGAGGTTGGTTGTAGACATCACCGGGATACATACCGAGGATGTTGTTGAGCATGTCGGTGGAATAGACGGTGTTGCCTACCCAATTAATGTCACTGATATAATATTTATTCCCCTCTTCCACGTCTAAGTAGACATCGACAGTGTTGTCGTCGTATTTGACTATGCTGTCGCTGACGATCCTTGCGTCTCGATATCCCAGTGAGTTATATTTCTCAATGATGCGGTTTTTGTCGTCTTTATAATCGGAGTCAACGAATTTTTTCTGGCTGAAGAGTTTTAAAAGGTCAGTTTTCTCATTCGTTTTCTTCATAGCGTTTTTGACCTTGCGGTCGGAGAGCACCTCATTGCCCGATACGTAGATTTTATGGACCTTGACCTTCCCGTTTTTATTTACTATGACGTCGAGGAAAACTTGGTTTTCTTTAGAAAGATCGTTAACCTGGTTGATTTTGACGTCGGCATTTTTAAAACCTTTTGCTGCGTAATAGTCTTTAATGATCTGGGTTGCACGGGCCACAATATTGGGAGTGATCTGCTGGCCGGAAATCATGCCGAGACGCTCGTTTATATCCTTCTTTTCACCTCCTTTGACTCCTTCAAATCTTATTTCAGAGAGGCGTGGCTGCTGCTTCAACTGAATGACGAGCCATATTTTGTCGCCTGCGATTTTATCGGCCGTTATTTTAACGCTTGAATACAAGCCCTGTCTCCAGAGTCGCTTAGTGGCTGATGTGAGGATAGATCCGGGCACTTCCACTCTTTCGCCAATTGAGAGGCCTGAGTTGGCAATTATAATATAGTCATCGGTATGATTGACGCCCTCCACCCTTATACCAGCAATTTCGTAGGATTTAGGAATAGGGGAATAAATTATGTCGGGATTATAGATAGTGTCGGAAGGAATCGTGGCGACACTTTCGGCCGCTCTTTCTTGAGCCTTAGCCGATAGAGAGGCCAGGAGAAAGATGAGCACTACCGATATCTTAAGCAAACGGTTCATTCAGTCTTATGGGTTATTTGTTGTTTTTCACCTGGTCTCCGGTCAATCCGAATCTTCTTTCTCGGTTTTGGAAATCGAGGAGTGCCTCGATATAATCCTCATCAGAGAAATCGGGCCAAAGGGCCGAGGTGAAATAAAGCTCGCTATAAGCAATCTGCCATAAAAGATAGTTGGAGATACGGTGTTCTCCGCCTGTTCGAATCAGGAGATCCGGATCGGGAATTCCGGCGGTGGTCAAATGGTTTGACACATCTTCCTCGGAAATATGATCGGGATTCACTTTTCCTTCGGCTGCAGCCTTGGCGATTTGACGCACAGCTTCCGTTATCTCCCAACGAGAAGAATAACTTAGACACATGTTAAGCTGTAGTCCGGTGCAATGTGCCGTAGCGTTTCGCGCGTAAAAGAGTCTTTGGCGGGGTTCATCGGGGATTCTTTCGATATCACCGAGCAAAACTATTTTGACATTATTAGCGAGCAGTTCAGGGAGCTCTCTTTCAATGGCCCAGCCGATCAGATACATCAGCGTGTCGACTTCTTCCTTAGGCCGGTTCCAGTTTTCTGTGGAGAAAGCGTAAAGCGTAAGATATTTTATTCCGAGATCGGAAGAGAGTTTTGTGACACGATGCACCGTGGAGACGCCTTCGGCGTGCCCGTCGCTACGCACAAACCCATGACTTTTAGCCCAGCGTCCGTTGCCGTCCATGATCATTGCCACATGGACCGGGATGCGATTGGGGTCTAACTCGGATATTTTTTTCTCAAGAGGAGTCATCAGCTTAATCTTTATAGTTGCAAGTGGCACACCGCTTGCTGAATTCGAAACTCACGGTGAAAGTAAGAGTAGAATACCAGTCGGTGTTTTTCATAAAAGAGCTCTCGATTCCCATTGGGTCTTGAAGGTCGGGACCGTCAAGACGGTCGGTGAATGTTTTTTTCATCAGGAATTCAAGGCCGAGGTTCACCCTTTTGGAGGGTTTATATCGAAACCCGATGCCGAAGGGGATACAGAAGGCGGCTCCGGAGGTGCCCTTGACGTTCCAAGCCGTCAATCCGATACCTCCGGCAATATAAGGAGTCCATCTTTTCAGATGGAGATAAGTTTCACCAATTCCATAACTGAAAAAGTTGAATTCCGCCAATTCGGAAATCTCATAGAAGATGGTGGAGAATTTGTAGGTTTCCTCGGAAGGGAAGAGGTTGGTCATATCAGCCGAGTCACCGGAAAGACCTCCCACATAGAAACTTGATTTGAAATTCCAGCGGGGATTGGCTATATATCTGAAAAGGAGCTCCACATCCCAGGAGGGTCGTTGAAAGAGAGTGGAGGTATTGGCATCCCCAAGATATCCGGTCATTCCGACACCACCTCCCATGTCGAAACGATAATCTTCCTGAGCCATCAATTGAGGGGTTTCAGCAAGAAAGCACAACGAAAAAAGGGATATGGCGGCCAGATTCTTCAAAGAGGGATGTTGTTTTTTAATTCTTAAATATCGAAATGGTGGAGTAAAAGGGAGGTATTTGGTTACTTTTAAATATCGGGCACAAAAGTAAGCTTTTGCAATACTCCCCGATAGATCGTGGTGTTGAGCGAGTTATCGGGATAGGGGAGATGGCCTCCAATAATGTAAAGATATGGACACTCCCAAGAGATTTCAAATCCTTCAATAGAATAAGAGGCCCTTGATTTTACTCCGGTTTCCGTGGGGGTCCAGGCTTCAGCGAGGTCGGCCGAAAGCGTGGAATAGTCAACCACAAGGTCTGCACCTCCTAATTGGGGGAATTTTTCCGGAAGCTGCATGCCCTCGGGGGCTTTCATCCAATTGACTCCGTTGTCGTAGGAGAAATAGACAGTTGAGTTGAATTGACCATCATCAAGAATGCCGCCGAACAAGAGCCAGACGTCGAATTCCCGTTGCGTGAACAATTGTTGAGTGTCGCGGAATACGACATAACGCGCCATCATAGGATATTCCAAAGCCGGAAGAGAGGAAGAATTTATTACGGCCCATTTATTACCATCGTAGGCCCACACATCCGAAGAGACATTCCCTCCCTTGGCAAGACCTCCGGCCAAGAAGGCAATTGGCTTGTCGGCCCATTTGGATTCGGCCACGCCCAAGGGGGTAGAATTGAAAATCGGGAAAGAGGGGTCGGCCTCAGTTTCTTCAAATCCCTCAAACTTGGGATACATTGTGTGGTAGAATTTGCTATTGAAAGACTTTAGACCCAATACTGAGTTCCCATAAGCTCCAAGGATGTTGACCCACTCGCGGCCAGTGGAAGTCCAAGTCACCATATCCGGAGACTCAAAGAGTTCACCATCCTGGCTGGTGATATAGAAATTTTCAGAAGTGGCCGTTAATGTAGCGGGATCGGGGAAGAACCCTGGAGAAAAAACGTCGGTTTCCCATTGTCCCGAATTAAGATCGGAAGTTGTGGCCAAAGTGAAGGTATCGTCTTCTTCCCAGATGAGGCAATAGACGGTTTTGTCTTTCACGACTGTTTTCTGGGTTCTCGGTCTTGAAGAAAGAGCCGGGAGTTTAGACTCAGAGAGTCGGTCCCAAATAATTGTGTCGGGATTAATTTTATGGACGTTTACCTTAATGACGTAGGAGAATGAGTTCAATCCGTTTTGAGCGGTCACATCGAGAGTCACCGGAGAGGAGAAATCAATAGTGTCGTTAGGGTTTGTGAGATAGTCTACAGTTGTCAATTCTCCATCTTTAAAGAAGGACAGCTGGGCCTTCGTCATAGTGTTGGCAAACGTGATCGAGGGGACGAGTTTAGAGATGTCAGTGCCAACAGGGAGAGAGTCTGCATTAAAAATCGCTCCGGAAGCTAGGTCGATGGAGAATGCCACTGAATCAAGTTTCGCCATTACGCTGTCGTTTTTCTGAAGGTAGAAATTTTTTACAGCCACGATCGCAGGAGTCACCACAATTTCCTCTTCATCATGGTCTGTTTTTGAATTACAGGCACCGGCTGCAAGGAGGATTGCGGCGATAAGATTCAGGAATATTAATTGTCTATGTTTTGCTGACATTTTTAGGGCAGGGCCACATGAATTAAAGAAAGCGTTGGTTTAGTTATTATAGTGGCCTTCAATCTGCAAATTTACTATTTATTAGTGAAAATATTCTCAAATGGGGTCAATTTTTGCAGAAAGGTGATATATTTTAGGCCTTTTTAACGTCTTTAGGTTTATAAAAGACAACGTTGTTTCCACGACATGAAAAAGAGTCAGACAAGCATAAATCCTTTGGCAAAGAGGGAGAGGAAAGTCCCTTCCCGATAGAAACGGGACTCGTTTCGATACGAATTTCGTCATATAGACCCTGTGAAATAAAACTCTCAAGCAGTGTGGGCCCTCCTTCTACGATTAAACTTGTGATGCCCCTCTCTCTCAGTTTGTTGAGCCAAAGGATCAGGTTTTCTTTAGCTTCCTGCCCGGCCACAAATTTTTGAGGAGAATTGCCACCCCAAAGTCGGGTGGTTAGCCGGGGATGGTCGGTTGCCTCAGTGCCAGCTCCCACAAGAATAGCATCAGTGTTAGCCCGGCCTCTGTGTACCCACACCGAAGAGAGAGGAGAAGAGAACTTCACGGGGAGAGGATGGCCGTCTTCGTCGATAGCCGTCATATATCCGTCGCTACTTTGAGCCCATTTGAGAGTGATATGAGGCAAGGGAGAAGTCTGGGCCTTCATAAACCTTTTGTTGATTTCCCGACACTCATCAATCAAGACCCCCTCTTCAACTTCGACTCCGGCTTTACGGAGAATTTCCACTCCTTTTCCAGCCACGAGAGGATTGGGATCGGGAGCTCCTACAACAACTCTCGGGATGCCCGTCTCCACAATCAGATTGGCGCAAGGGGGAGTTTTTCCATGATGGGCACATGGTTCTAGGGTGACGTAGATAGTGGAATCCTTGAGAAGCGGGAGGTCTTGGGGCTTGACCGATCGTATAGCATTTACTTCGGCATGCGGGCCTCCGTAATAGGCATGAAAACCCTCGCCGATGATTCGATTGTCGGCCACAATAACGGCTCCCACCATAGGATTGGGCGACACCCTTCCCTCGCCGTTTCGGGCGAGTTGAAGGGCGCGCCTCATATAGATATTATTCTTCGAATCCACGGAGTCGCAAGAGGGCATGTGCATCAGGTTTATGACCGCGGAAACGTTCGAAGAGCACCATCGGGTCTTCGGTGTCGCCGGT
>JAFLTU010000069.1 GCA_022509125.1 Muribaculaceae bacterium
CTAAATGGACACTCTATGATCTGCAAGACAAGCTTCAGATGCATGGCTGGATGGTGCCCGCCTATGCAATGCCGGCGAATATCGAAACAATGGTTGTGATGCGTGTGCTTTGCAAGCAAGGTTTCAGCCGCGATATGTGTGACCAATTGATTGGCGATATCAAGAGCTCTGTTGAGGAACTCAACGCCCTGGAGTATCCCACCACTACCCGCATCGCTATGGAGAAAAACATTCCATTGAAGAGAAGGACTTTCACGCATACCGGAAAGTAAAAACAAGGGATTGAGGGGAATTTACAAATAAGTAATTATTCTCCTTCATTAAACTATCAATAAAGAAAAATTGTTATAAAAGCAGCCTGAAGTAGTTCAGACTGCTTTTTTTATCAAAAAAATTATTAATTTTACTCCCTAAAGACAATATGGAAAAGATCCTAACCCTCGATAACATTAAGGATGCAGCCCAAGCATCCTATGAAGAATGTAAAAACATATCCGGCGGAAAGAATGCAAACTACATTCCCTATCTTGCTAATGTGGATTCAAATCTATTTGGGTTAAGTGTCGCTTTATTAGACGGAACTTGCTTTAATTTCGGAGACACCGATTTTAAATTCGGCATAGAATCTGTTTCAAAAGTGCCCACGGCCATCCTGGCAATGATACAACACACGCCGGAGGGAGTATTGCAGAAAATAGGCGCTGACGCTACGGGTCTTCCCTTCAATTCCATTTTTGCATTGCTTCTTGAAAACGATCATCCATCCACTCCTTTGGTGAATGCGGGAGCTATATCAGCATGCTCGATGGTGGCTCCTCAGGGTGATTCAAGCGACAAATGGAAAGCTATCACTGAAAATATAACGGAACTTTGCGGTTCAGCTCCCGTTTTGCTTGATGAACTGTATGAGAGCGAAACAGCCACGAATTTCAATAATCATGCCATAGCCTGGTTATTGAAAAACTACGACAGAATCTATGATGATGTAGATATGAGTCTGGACCTCTACACCCGTCAATGCTCATTGGGAATAACCTCTTCCCAACTTGCTATAATGGGTGCAACTATAGCTAACAAAGGTCTTAACCCGGTCACCAAGAAACAGGTTTATAATCCGGAAATTTCACCCAAGATTACTTCAATGATAGCCAGCGTTGGTTTCTACCAACACACCGGAGACTGGCTTTACACCTCAGGCATACCGGCTAAAACCGGAGTTGGAGGTGGAGTAATGGGAGTGATGCCCGGCCTCTTTGGAATCGCAGCATTCGCGCCCCCGCTTGATGATGCAGGAAATTCTGTGAAGGCTCAAGCCGTGATCAAAGCCTTTATGAATAAACTCGGTCTCGGCATTTTCAGTGGCGACACAGTGAAAATCAAAATTTAATTCTTATGCTTCGGCATATCTTGAAAATATATTATACTTAAAGGCAAGACAATTAACAAAACCAAACTTAATGGCAACAACTTCAGCAACCACAAATAAAACTCCTGCCAAGCAAGGAGCCAAGATGGGGGTGTTCACCCTGGTGATTATGAATATCGTGGCGGTGGTCTCTTTACGAGGACTTCCGGCCGAGGCTGAATATGGAGTCAGTTCAGCATTCTATTATATTTTAGCGGGAATTGTATTCCTGGCTCCGGTCTCGCTTGTGGCTGCTGAATTTGCAGCAATGTTCCCTTACCAACAAGGTGGTATGTTCCGTTGGGTGGGAGAGGCCTACGGCGAAAAATTAGGTTTCCTCGGCATTTGGTTGCAATGGGTGGAGAGTACGATATGGTATCCCACTGTTTTAACTTTTGGAGCTGTCGCCTTGGCCTTCATTGGCATGGACCATATATATGACTCTCATTTGGCAGCCAATAAATGGTACACTATATGCGTTGTGCTGGCAATTTATTGGTTGGCGACCCTTATCTCGCTAAGAGGTATGGGATGGGTTGGTAAAGTGTCGAAAATAGGTGGACTTGTCGGCACAATTATCCCGGTGACAATTCTTGTGATTTTAGCTATTATTTACATGGCCACAGGTCATGAATCCCAAATGGACTGGCATGGAAGTTTTATCCCGGATTTTTCGAATTTCAATAATATAATCTTTGCCGTGTCAATTTTCCTCTTCTATGCCGGTATGGAAATGAGCGGCGTCCATGTCAGGGACATTAAGAATCCGACGAAAAATTATCCCAAGGCCATCATAATCGGCACCTTCGCCACTGTTGCCATTTTCATACTTGGAACTTACGCTCTGGGAGTAATCTTGCCGGTGAAAGATATAAACTTGGTGCAAAGCCTTCTTCAAGGTTTCGACAGATATTTTAGCGCCCTCCATTTTAAATGGTTTTCACCTATAATAGCCATTGCGCTTGCCGGAGGTGTGTTGGCTGAAGTGTTGACTTGGGTTGCGGGTCCTTCGAAAGGAGTTTTTGCCGTGGGACAGGCCGGTTATCTTCCTAAGTTTTTCCAGAAATCAAATAAGTATGGTGTGCAAAGCCATATGCTTTATATCCAGGGTCTCTTTACCACCGTTTTGGCTTTTGTCATGGTTTTGATGCCTTCTGTGCAGAGTTTTTATCAAATTCTATCTCAGCTTACCTGTATCCTCTATTTGATCGTGTATCTTTTGATGTTTGCCTCAATACTGCGGTTACGTTACACAATGCCAGATGCAAAGCGGCCTTTCCGCATCGGCAAGAAAGGCAACTGGTGGTTGTGGTGTGTTGCAGGAGCCGGTTTTTTAAGTAGTGCCGTGGCTTTTGTATTCAGTTTCTTCCCTCCGGGACAGATTGCTATGGGTTCTAATGCAGTTTGGTTTAGTGTCTTAATTATTGGAACCATTATTTTCACTGTAATGCCTTTTATTATACTGCATTTTAAGAAGGCATCATGGCTGACTCCGGGGAATGCATTTGTGCCCTTCCATTGGAACAAATCGCCTCAGGCTCAAGCCGAACTGGCTGCTGCAGCAGCTGCTTTTGAAGCTGAGCAAGCTGAGGAGGCGGCAGATGAGCAATCTAAAAAGTCATTACTCCACCTGAAAAAAGTCGTAGCATCTCCTACTCCAGCTACAACTCCAGCTTCTTCTGCAGGAGATTCTTCGTCAACCTCTCCGGTTCAAGAGGCAACTGAAGCAGCGACGTCAACAAGTGAAGCGACACCCACGTCGGAACCCACCACACAACAATCTACTTCCGACCAATCCGCAAATAAAAATTAATACATGGTAAAGACAGGAAAAGCCCCGATCACCATGATGACCTATCTGGCCATCATGTCGATATCCCTGATTGTGAATCTTCCGGGACTGGCCGTGGCACCTATGGAAGGTAGGTTGAAAGAAATCCTTCATGCTCCAGAGTTGGAGGTGCAATTGCTCACTACCTTGCCTAACTTCATCATCATACCCTTCGTGTTGCTTTCCGGAAAACTCTCGGAGGCTCGACATAAGATTCCAATTATAGTTGGAGCCCTTATTCTATATTCCGGCTGTGCTATTTGGTATCTTTTTGCGGGAGACATGACTTCTCTGATTGTGATTAGCTGTCTTTTGGGATGTGGCGCCGGACTTTTGATTCCTTTTTCCACAGGTCTTATTGCCGAGACATTTGCCGGGAAAATAAGGATGAAGCAGATGGGTTGGCAATCGGGAATATCAAACTCCACTGTTGTGATCGCGACTTTTGCTGTAGGTTGGTTAATTCAAGGCAAGAACTGGCACCTTCCTTTTGTGGTTTATTTAGCAGCCGCTATACCATTGATCTTCTCTCTGTGGCTTAAAAATGTGCCCGGAATCAACAGATCGAGCAAACAGGAACAAAACCTCATTTCCGAAGGAGAGGCTCAGGCAAATTCCGAGGATCCCAATGCTGACTTGGAAAACAAACCTGAAGGTGAACCCAAACCTGATGAAAAGCCGTTCCCCAAGAGTTCTAATGGTGTAGAGGTGCCGGCCATAGAAAAACCCCACAATAATTCCGGGTTTAACATGGGAAGAATCTGGAGCCTTATCGGAGTCTATTTCCTTGTTACATTCACATCGATTGCAATTACCAATTATAGTTCCCAGCTCACTGTGCAATACGGCTGGCCCAGCAATATTGCAGGAGACGTGACATCCGTGTTCTTCCTGTTGGTTCTTATCCCCGGATACATTCTCACATGGTTTGTGAAGCGTTTGCGAGGGGGCACCTTCTTATGGACAGCCCTAATGCTTGTAGTTGGGCTTGGTCTCTTTGTATTTTTCCATGAGAAATGGGCCATGTTTGTGGGTGCAGGGTTGACAGGACTGGGATATGGCATTTGTCAGCCCATGCTCTACGATAAAGCGAGCTACACCGTGTCTAATCCGGAGAAACTTACTATGGCGCTCGCCTTCGTACTCACTGCAAATTATCTGGCAATAGCCATTGAGCCATTTATAATTAGTGGTATAAGCGGTTTATTCCATATTAAGAATGAAAATCTCTTCGCTTTCATTTTAAGCTTCGGACTTGTAGTGGCCTATACGATCTTGATTCTCTTTACACGCAAAACGTTTGCCTTCTCCGTAGATAAATCTTATTATGAGGAGGGAAATCCAACTCAAACGGAAACGTCAAAATGAGAATCACGAGTATTAATAATTAGAAGAAAGAGAAGATAAATTTGTAACATCATAGAGATGGAACTCAGACATGAGACTCTCACGAGATATATAGAGCCGCTCCGCGAGGGCGGCTCTCTACCTGCCTTAGCGGAAGCTTCAGACGGTTTCAAATATGTCGTTAAATTAAAGGGTGCAGGCCATGGCTTGAAATCTCTTGTGGCAGAATTGATTGGAACGTTGGTGGCAAAGGCCTTCAAATTTAAGGTTCCCGAACCGGTGACTTTGGATCTCAGCCATCTTTTCGGAATAACTGAGCCGGATCCTGAAGTGCAAGAGCTTCTTAGAAAGTCGGAAGGGCTTAATCTCGGGCTCCATTTCTTAAACGGTGCCTTCACCTTTGATCCGGCCGTGAATGAGATAGACCCACTCACAGCATCAAAAATTGTATGGCTCGATGCTTTCCTGGAAAATGTAGACAGAAGCAGGCTCAATACTAATATGATGATTTGGAATGGTGATTTATGGTTAATAGACCATGGCGCCTCCCTCTATTTCCATCATTCCGGAAAAAATCCTGAAGAGGCAGCCTTGGATCCCTTTCCTTATATCAGAAACCATGCCTTGCTGCCTTTTGCTTCGGAATTGGAAAAAGCCGATAAGCTGATGCGTCAGGCAATAACTCCTCGCACTCTTGAAAAAATAGTGGATATTGTGCCGGAAGATTGGCTAATTGACGAAACCGGAAGGAAGAGTAGGGAAGAGTTGCGAAATGGCTATAAGAAGTTTCTCACCATGCGTCTCGCCAATTCTTCTGTGTTTACAAAGAGTGCCATTTATGAAAGGACTCAAGGTCCTTATGTTTCCCCCTTGAAGGGCACATGGGTTTAGATGCGATATAATATGGAAGCACCCGACAGATGGCTCTATGAATATTGCATTGTGAGATATCTCCCATTTCCGGAAAGGGGAGAGTTTGTAAACATTGGATTGATAATGCTTTGCAAACGTCGCAAATGGTTGAAAGGAAAGATATTCTTAGACTCCGAGAAATTGAAAAGTTTAAATCCTAATGTTGACGTAAAGACCCTGAAATGTCAGGCAAGCCTTTTTGAAAATATGAATGTGCCAGATTCCGATTTGCCCGTGGAAGAGAAATTCCGATGGCTGGTAGCAGAGAAGAGTGCTTGCATTAGAGTCTCGCCTTCCCACCCGGGCATAGTAGTCGATCTTGATGATAAAGCGGAAGAAAAGGCTGAGGATATCCTTGAAAAAGAATTCCGGAGACTCTTTAATCTGCTCGTTTTGTAGGAAAATCCATAAATATTTCTTTTAGACACTCCTTTCCTCGAGAATCTTGAAAAATTGTTTCGCTTAAAGATAGATTCCTATCGGTTAAGATTTGTGACTCATAATGCTAATTGTTTTCAATGTCCCAAGGTAGCGATAGAGTTATGATTCAAATAAAGAAAACTCGGTACAATAAGATGAAGAATGAGAGAAAGAGATAGGGAGAAAGCTCAGGTGTGAGGGAATTAGTAACCGAGGAATTGGTAACCTGAAGAGTAACAAAAATTCTTTTGGAAAAATTTGGAAAAGAACAAAAAACTCTCTAACTTTGCATTGCAAAACGGCCAAAACCCGTCTAAAAAATGACTCCGTGGCTCAGTTGGTAGAGCAAATGACTCTTAATCATTGGGTC
>JAFLTU010000007.1 GCA_022509125.1 Muribaculaceae bacterium
TCTGCCTTACAAGCAGAGGGTCTGCGGTTCGAATCCGTAAACGCCCACTTTCCCCAAACTTTGTATTTAAAAAAACCGGTAAATCCGTGAGGATCGACCGGTTTTCTATTTTTTGTAATAAAAACTTATCCTGCAAAGGGACCGCCGGGACCACCGGGTCCTCCACCAGGTCCGCCAGGACCACCGGGTCCACCACCGGGTCCACCGGGACCTCCACCAGGTCCGCCAGGACCAATACCCGGACCGCCGGGTCCACCCGGACCAATACCCGGATTAGGTGGGGCAACAGGACCACCTGGGCCTCCAGGTCCGCCAGGACCGCCACCGGGACGGAAGCCTGGACCATTAGGAGCGCCCGGTCGGAATATAAAAGGTCCCGGGGGTGGAACAGGAACTGGAGCCGGATAAATGCCCCCACCTACAACAACATCCGGACCACCGGCCACTATGGGACCACATCCTGTGGCCAAACCCCCAAGCAACAGGGCGCACAAACCGATAATTACAAATCTTTTTTTCATAACCTCTCGTTTTATAACCTTGATGGTTTATACCCTTTTAGCTTTATAAAAAGATGGGCATAAACATTTTTATTTAATAGACAAAGAAAGGGGGTAAATGGTTCAAAAGATAATGATGGTTTTAACAAAAAAAGAGGCCTCCATATTGGGAGGCCTCAAATTCTGATATTTACAATGGATTAGCCATTATATTTCTTCATGACAGCGATGAGGTCGAGCACTTTGTTTGAATAGCCGATTTCGTTGTCATACCAGCTGATAACCTTCACGAACTTGTCGGTCAGATAAACGCCGGCGTTAGCGTCGAAGATAGAAGTGAGGGGGCATCCAAGGAAGTCGGAGCTCACCACTGCATCTTCAGTGTAGCCAAGCACACCCTTGAGTTCACCTTCAGCGGCAGTCTTCATAGCCTTACAGATGTCTTCCTTAGTGGCGGGAGTTGCGAGGTTGCAGGTGAGGTCAACAACAGAAACGTCGAGAGTGGGGACACGCATAGCGATACCGGTGAGTTTACCGTTGAGTTCGGGGATCACTTTACCCACGGCCTTAGCAGCACCAGTGGATGAAGGGATGATGTTAGCAGAAGCAGCACGACCACCGCGCCAGTCTTTCATAGAAGGACCGTCAACGGTCTTCTGGGTAGCTGTAGTGGAGTGAACAGTAGTCATAAGACCCTCAACGATTCCGAATTTGTCATTGAGCACCTTAGCGAGAGGAGCGAGACAGTTGGTTGTGCAGGAAGCGTTAGAAACGAACTGCTGACCGGCATAAGTCTGATCGTTTACACCAACCACAAACATCGGGGTGTCGTCTTTTGAAGGAGCAGACATAACGACATATTTAGCACCGGCTTCGATGTGGGCTTGAGCTTTCTCCTTTGTGAGGAAAAGACCTGTAGATTCCACAACGTATTCAGCATCTACGGCTCCCCATCCGATTTCAGCGGGGTTCTTGCAAGCAGTGACGCGTATAGGCTTTCCGTTTACGATAAGGAGACTCTTCTCCATGTCGTATTCAACAGTGCCGTCGAAACGTCCGTGCATTGTGTCATAGGTAAGCATGTAGGCCATATAGTCCACCGGGAGAAGGTCGTTGATGGCTACAACTTCGATGTCATCTCTCTTAGTTGAGGCGCGGAACACGAAACGTCCGATGCGGCCAAAACCATTGATACCAATTTTTGTCATTGTGTTTTTGTTTTGGAATTATGGGTTAGAAAGATATTTTTGTGGTTTGTTGCAAATTTACCTAAAATTTTTTATTCAATGACAATTCTTTAATCTTATAATTAAATGAATATTCGAAGGTTATTTTTTCTTCTATGTAATTATTTGAAAATCAACCTCTCCGAGGTTGTGGAGTAAGAGAGGGAGGGTTATTTTCCGCCAACTTCGCAGGCGGTTATTATAGTCACGGTTCCACCGTGACGAAGCCCCTCTTTTGTTCCGGCTTCGCAGGCGGAACATGAAAGTATAGACAATTAGGGTCAAGGAGACAAAGGAGGGCAAAAATAGACTTTATTGGCTGTTTGAGGTTTTTTTTGTAGTTTTGCGTCATGATTTTTAAGCAGGTTGAGTTTTTCTGCTTTTTTTCCAACGCTTTACAAACATATCTGACAAATGGGAAAATTTCTTGAAGATTTTAAGGCCTTTGCCATGAAGGGCAACGTGATCGACATGGCAGTCGGTGTTATCGTGGGTGGAGCCTTCGGTAAGATTGTCTCTTCTCTGGTAAATGATATCATCATGCCGGTTGTGACCCTCTGCACGGGTGGCACCGGATTTGAAAACATGAAATTTGTGATCCGACATGGGATACCCTCCACGGAAGAGGGGGTAGCGGCCGTGGAAGAAGTGGCTATCCATTATGGCACATTTATCCAAAACATCGTCGATTTCTTTATCATAGCCTTCTCGATTTTCGTGGCTATACGCGTGACTGTGAAATTCCAGGAGAAATGGAAACATGATGACGAGAAAGCAGCAGAGGAACCGGCACCGGAACCGGCACCCACAAAAGAAGAGGTGCTTCTTGGAGAAATTCGCGACCTTCTGAAGCAGCAAAACGCCGATATCGAGGCAAAGAAATAAAATCGATATTATTCTTTTCGGAAACATCTTTTAATGACACACAAACGGTCCGCATTTTTTGCGGACCGCTTTTTTCCTGTATGACTAAATGAATTAGGTCGGGAATGTGTCGAATGCATAAAGAATAGTGGAGAGATAACGTTCGCCGGTGTCAGGCAGGATGGCCACGATTGTCTTCCCCTCGTTGGCTTCATCCTTGGCAATCTGAAGAGCGGCATGGAAGGCTGCGCCGGATGAGATTCCTGCCAAAACTCCTTCGCGGCTCGCCAGAAGACGCCCTGCTTTCACGGCTTCCACATCTGTCACCTTAACAATACTGTCGATTAAATCGGAATCATAGTTTTTTGGCACGAAACCGGCTCCTATACCCTGTATTTTATGCGGGCCCGGAGCTTCTCCTGAAATTACAGCCGAGGCTGCCGGTTCAACAGCCACTGCCTTCATTGAAGGACGACGTTCTTTAAGATATTTGGCACATCCGCTGATAGTTCCTCCCGTGCCCACGCCTGCAACCAGAAAATCAATCTCGCCGTCGGTGTCAAACCATATTTCGGGCCCGGTTGTGCGGTAATGTATAAGGGGATTGGCCGGATTTTCAAATTGCTGGAGAATGACAGAGCCTGGAATGCTCTGTTGCAACTCTGTGGCCTTCCGGATAGCCCCCTTCATGCCCTCGCTTCCGGGAGTGAGTTCCAATGTGGCCCCAAGGGCTTTGAGAAGGTTGCGACGCTCCAGGCTCATGGTTTCCGGCATGGCCAGGATGAGATTGTAGCCCTTCACTTTAGCCACCCATGCAAGGCCTATGCCTGTATTGCCCGAAGTCGGTTCTATGATTGTGTCGCCCGGTTTGATCACTCCGGAATTCTCGGCATCTTCAATCATTGCCAAGGCAATACGGTCTTTCACGCTGCCCCCCGGGTTGAAGCTTTCAAGCTTTACAAGGAGCCTGGCTTTTAAGTGTTCCTCGCGTTCGATGCGGCTCACTTCCAATAAGGGGGTGTGACCGATGAGTTGGGTTAGGTCTTTTGCGATTTTCATATTTGTTTTATTTTATTCCCCTTTCATCCTTGTGAAAATATAGAGAATGAGAGAGGGTTGGTGACTAGATTCCGGCTCCGTCGGTGTAGCTTTCATTTCTCGAAATCCCTTGAACCACTTTGGAAAAAGGGGCCATGCTTTCTGTGACCCACACGTTGCCACCGATAATGGAGTCGTGGCCTATTGTGATGCGCCCTAACACAGTGGCATTGGAATAAATCGTCACTCTGTCTTCGATTACAGGATGGCGAGGCACATTGAGAGGAGCGCCTTCTTCGTCATACCGGAAACTTTTGGCTCCAAGAGTGACTCCCTGGTAAATTGTGACATAATCACCGATTATGCATGTTTCACCGATCACCACGCCCGTGCCATGATCGATAGCGAAATATTCTCCGATATTAGCTCCCGGATGGATGTCAATGCCCGTCTGGGAATGGGCCAACTCAGAAATGATGCGTGGCAGATAAGGGATCTTTTTAGAGAATAGCAAATGAGCGAGACGGTGGTGGAGCATGGCTTTGACTGAAGGATAACAAAGAATGATTTCCACCTCATTTCCTGCAGCCGGATCCTTACGCATAATGGCATGGATGTCGGTGTAGAGTTTTCTCTTGAGTTCAGGGAGGAAAGCCACTACCTCACCGGCAAGCGCATTTGCCCCCGGGGCCCTAAATTCAATGGAATCCTCTTTCCCAAGGCAAGAGAGTCCGATGGCTATCTCTTCCTGAAGGAGTTGAAAGAACCTCTCTGTGGCGATACCGATCCGGTATTCCATTTTGGAAACGATAGAGGTTCTCTCACAAAACAATTCCGGGAATATGACCTTCCACAACAAATTTATCATTTCCTTCACATTCTTGAGCGATGGGAGTCCCTGCGGGCATAAGGTCATGAGGCTTCTGTCGTCGTGGGAAATGTCGGAAAGCTGGCCCACTGTGGAAGTGAGTTCTCTGGAAATATCCCCGGATTTAATTGCATCCATATTCTATCATTAGAGATTGTGATTGCAAAGGTATGATAATCTGAGAAATAAAAACAGAATAATCAGAAAAAAATAAACTATGAAAAAAGAAAAGCGACATCCCCAAGAGGAATGTCGCTTAATTCAATTTTAATAATTATCACTTACCGTTGGCCTGAGCCTTGAGGGCATCCTTAAATTCTTTGAATTTGGGAGCGAAGGCTTTGATGGCCTCGTTGTCGGGATATTTCTTCATAGCATGGTGGAGCAAGCGCACGCCACAAACGAGCTGTTTTGCATGTTTTTCTGTGATGTTGCCGACAGCCACAGCCTTGTTAACCAACTCTTCGAGATCGTGATGGCCACCGAAATTGAAGTTGAAGACATCCTTCACCTTATTGTCTACCACTTCAGCTACCTGGAAATGATAAGACTTCTTTTCTTTATTGTCGCACATAATAGTTTCGTTTAAAGGGTTGATCACTTGTTATCACAGGGGCAGTATTCTGCACGAAGAGCATGCTTGAAATCTTCGAAGGCAGGCATAATGCTCTGGAAAATGGGGTTGCCCGGATATTTCTTCAATACATGATGGAGAAGGCGTAGGCCACAAACCAATTCCTTGGCATGTTTCTCGGTCATTGTGCCTTTAGCCACTACATCTTCCACCATTTTCTTGAGGTCGTGATGGCCACCGAAATTGAAACCAAAGACGTCTTTGATCTTGTCATCCTCCACTTGAGTTACATGGAAGTGGTAGGAATGTTTTTTCTTGCAACAGCAATTCTTTTCCATAATAATTCTTTTTTTAGATTCTTTATCTATATAACCACCATAGTGGAAAAAAGTTTTAAGAAGGTAGGAAAAAAAGAAACGACTCTCCCCGGAGGGAGAGTCTGAAAGTTTTTTCGAGGATTATTTTTCCGGTTGAGAACCTTTCGCCACGTCTTCCTTGAAAGTGTTGGCCGGCTTAAATGCCGGGATATTGTGTTTCGGAATGCGGATGGCGGTGTTCTGAGAAATGTTGCGAGCCGTTTTCTCGGCGCGGGTCTTTACGATGAAAGAGCCGAATCCGCGAAGATAAACGTTTTCGCCATGAGAGAGAGAATCTTTCACTACATCCATAAATTTTTCAACAACCTCGAGAACCGAGTTTTTGTCTAACCCGGTGGTCCTAGCAATTTCTGCACAAACTTCTGCCTTTGTCATAGTATCTATATTAATTTAAGATTAGTCAACCAAAAGTCAACCAAAGGGTCTCCGGCAAATATATTTTATAGCGACGAGCCCAAAATTTGGTAGTTTTTTCTTTTGAAAGATATCTCTTTCAGTTTTGATGAGTCAAATTTAGTGAAATTTACTTTAAAGAAACAATAGAAATCGTTTAAATACTTAACTTTTCGCCTTTTTTGATGCAGATTTAGTCACTTTTTTTGTTTTTTGGGGCTTTTAGGGGCAGAATTCTTTGCAGATGGTGACTTTTTAGAGGGTTTTTCGGAGTCGCTTTGTTGCTCCATCAGTTTTTGGGCCTCCTCAAATGTGAGCGAAGCCGGATCTACATTTTTAGGTATCTTGAAATTCTGTGTTTTCTTGGCTCCGGCCGGTTTATATGCCAAATATGGACCGAAACGCCCGTTGACCACTTCGAGTCCCTCCAATTCGGGGAATGTTTTGATATGTTTGTTGGCTTCTTGCTCCCTTTTTTTCTCGATGAGGTCTGCAGCCTCTTCCAAAGAGATTGTCAGAGGGTCGAGACCTTTGGGGATTGAAACGAACATGGAACCATATTTCACGTAAGGTCCGAAACGGCCTACCGCAGCCACGACGGGTTCTCCTTCCAACTCACCCACTGTGCGGGGCAGGTCGAAAAGCTTCAGGGCCTCTTCGAGAGTGATCGAGGCGATGCTCTGTCCGGCACGAAGGCTGGCAAATAGGGGCTTTTCATCAGAGGCCGTGTCGCCGATCTGGACCACAGGACCGAACCGGCCGATTTTCACATAAACAGGTTTGTGGGTCTCCGGATGTTCACCTATAAGGCGTTCGCCCACCTTATGCTCGCCGCGTTTTGCGCTTATTTCCTCTATTCCGGGATGGAAATCCTCATAGAAGTCAGCGATTTCTTTTTGCCATTCTAGGCGTCCCTCGGCGATGTCGTCGAATTTCTCCTCCACCTTTGCCGTGAAATTATAGTCGAGAATATCCGGGAACTCAGCCGTCAGGAATTCATTGACCACCATGCCGACATCGGTGGGCACCAGTTTGCCCTTGTCGCTTCCGGTGTTTTCAGTCAAAAGTTTTTCCGTGATCTTGCCCTTGGAGAGTTGTAGTTGCTCATATTCACGTTTTATGCCCTCGCTTTCGCCGCGACGCACGTAGTCGCGGTGTTGGATTGTAGAGATGGTGGGAGAATAGGTGGAAGGGCGACCGATTCCGAGTTCCTCCATTTTTTTCACTAATGCCGCCTCCGAATAACGGGCCGGAGCCTGAGTGAACCGTTGCGTTGCAGTGATTTCAGAAGCCTCGAGAATTTCTCCTACACTCATACGAGGCAATTCCGTGAATTCCTGTTGCATAGAGTTTTCAGTCCGGTAGACTTTCAGGAAGCCGTCGAATTTCACTACTTCACCTTCGGCCTTGAGATGGGCCGGTTCGTAATTATTGGGGCTCGAGGGAGGGAAAATATTTACAATGACTGTGGTTTTTTCAATGTCAGCGTCTGCCATCTGGGAAGCCAGAGTGCGTCGCCAGATGAGATCGTAGAGCTTACGCTCCTCGTCACTGCCATCGATAGTGGGGTTGGTAATATAGGTGGGACGTATTGCCTCATGTGCTTCCTGTGCCCCTTTGCTGTGGGTGTGGTATTTTCTCACTTTTAAATAACCCTCCCCGAGATTTTCATTTATGTATTTCTTGATGGATCCGAGCGCAAGGTCTGAGAGATTTGTGGAGTCTGTACGCATATACGTGATAAGACCAGCCTCATATAATCTTTGGGCCACTCCCATAGTCCGGCTAACGGAGAATCCGAGTCTTCGTGCGGCCTCCTGCTGAAGGGTGGAGGTGGTGAAAGGGGGATAGGGGGAGCGAGAGTGGGGTTTAACGGAGATATCGCCTACTTTTAGGGAGGCACCCTCACAAGACTTCAGGAAGTTAAGGGCCTCGAGCCTGTCGGGGATTCTTTCCGGACCTTCTGCCTTAAATGCCTCTCCTTGAGGAGTGGTCAGTGATGCAGTGATACGGTAGAATGATTCGGGGGTGAATTCGCGTATCTCCTTCTCGCGTTCGCAAATCAGTCTGACGGCCACACTCTGCACACGGCCAGCCGACAGGGAGGGTTTGATTTTTTTCCAAAGGACAGGACTCAGTTCAAATCCGACAATTCTGTCGAGCACCCTGCGCGCCTGTTGAGCATTGACTCGGTTAAGGTCTATATGTCGGGGATTTTCTATTGCTGCAAGAATAGCAGGCTTAGTGATTTCGTGAAACACGATGCGATTTGTGGTGAGCGGGTCGAGGTCGAGGACTTCGGCGAGATGCCAAGCTATAGCCTCCCCCTCTCGGTCTTCATCAGAGGCGAGCCAGATTGTCTGAGCCTCTTTGGCTGCCCTACGCAAACGTTTAACGAGCTCGCGTTTGTCGGCCGGAATCTCGTAGTCGGGCCGGAAGTCATTATCAACATCAATGCTCATCCCTTGCTTCTTGAGGTCGCGGATGTGGCCGTAGCTCGACATCACCGTAAAGTCTTTGCCGAGAAATTTTTCTATTGTCTTGGCTTTTGCCGGAGACTCAACTATGACGAGGTTTTTCATGAGGGTGCTCTTAGTTCGTAATAGAGAGGACGGCCCTTCGGGACTATCCGGAGCCACCGTCCGCAGAATTGTGGCAAAATTAATACATTTTTTTATTAGATTTTGCCTTGAGGTTGAAATTCATTAATTTTGTAGTAGTAAAATCGGGTCAAACGGCCCGTTGAGGAATGAGAAAATTCAAAATGGAATAAAGAGCATAATGGCAGAAGATTTAGAATATCAGAGCCCGGATCAAGATACCAGTTACGGGGCGGAAAACATA
Organism: Muribaculaceae bacterium; assembly: GCA_022509125.1. Lineage (GTDB taxonomy): Bacteria > Bacteroidota > Bacteroidia > Bacteroidales > Muribaculaceae > Lepagella. The sequence goes on from JAFLTU010000007.1 coordinate 8,685, forward strand.
CAGGTGCTTGAAGGGCTTGAGGCCGTAAGGAAACGTCCGGCCATGTATATCGGTGATATTTCGGGTCGGGGACTCCATCATTTGGTTTATGAGGTTGTCGACAATTCAATCGACGAGGCCCTTGCCGGATTCGCCGACAATATCGAGGTCACCATCCTTGAAGATAATTCAATAAAGGTTGTAGACAATGGACGTGGTATCCCCGTAGACACCCATGAAAAAATGAATAAGTCAGCTTTGGAGGTAGTTTTGACAGTGCTCCATGCAGGCGGTAAGTTCGACAAGGGCACATATAAAGTCTCGGGAGGTCTCCATGGAGTTGGCGTCAGTTGCGTCAATGCCCTAAGCGACTATCTCTGCGCCGAAATCCATCGCGACGGTAAGATCCATCGTCAGAAATATGCCTACGGCAAACCCACCACAGAAGTGGAGGTGATCGGAGAAACCGACCATACAGGCACCACCGTCATATTCCATCCTGACGCCTCTATCTTCACAGAGACTATTTACGATTATGAGACATTGGCCAACCGTCTTCGCGATCTCTCATATCTTAATGCCGGCATCACATTGAGCCTCACCGACCTCCGCGAAATGGATGAGGAGGGAAATTATCGTAAAGAGGTTTTCCGCAGTGAAGAGGGATTAAAAGAGTTTGTCAAATATATCGACCAGGGTAAGCAGCCGCTTATCGATGATATCATCCATCTCAACACAGAGAAAAACGGAGTGCCCGTAGAGGTAGCTTTGACTTATAACACATCCTTCTCGGAAAATATCTTCTCCTTCGTCAATAATATCAACACAATCGAAGGGGGCACACACTTGACAGGATTCCGGCGAGGCCTGACCACTACTCTCAAGAAATATGCCGAAGACAATAAGCTGCTTGAGAAAATGAAGGTGGAACTCTCTAAAGAGGATTTCCGCGACGGATTGACGGCCGTGGTGTCGGTGAAGGTTGCTGAACCTCAGTTTGAGGGACAGACCAAGACAAAGCTTGGCAACAATGAGGTGTCGGGAGTGGTGCAGACAGCAGTGTCTGAGGCCTTGAAATATTATCTTGAGGAGCATCCCAAACAGGCCCGTGCCATAGTGGACAAGGTTATACTTGCGGCCACAGTGCGTCAGGAGATGCAGAAGGCCCGGTTGAAGGTGCAGCGCAAGTCCCCACTCGGTGGCGGCGGCCTCCCCGGCAAACTTGCCGACTGCCAGAGTCGTGACGCAGAGGCATGCGAATTGTTCCTTGTGGAGGGAGACTCAGCGGGCGGAAGCGCCAAGCAGGGCCGTAATCCTCATTTTCAGGCGATTCTCCCTTTGAGGGGTAAGATTCTTAATGTGGAGAAGGCCCTCGACCATAAGGTGTTTGACAGTGAGGAAATAGTCAATATGTTTAAGGCGCTTGGGGTCACTATCGGGACAGAAGAGGATTCCAAGGAGCCCAATATGTCGAAACTCCGCTATCATAAGATTATCATCATGACGGATGCCGACGTAGACGGCGCCCATATCGCCACGCTTTTGATGACCTTCTTCTATCGCAAGATCCGTCCGATCATCGACAACGGATATCTCTATATCGCCACCCCCCCGCTCTATAAATGCAGCACAAAGGGCCAGAAAAAAATCCAGGAATATGCCTGGGACGAGCAGCAGGTGCAGCGTTTTGTGGATACCCATTGCGACGGCAACCGCGACAAGATGACGCTCCAGCGCTATAAGGGTCTTGGAGAGATGAATCCCGAACAACTCTGGGAGACAACAATGGATCCGGAAAACCGTATGCTCAAACAGGTAAACCTTGTGAATGCTGCAGAAGCTGACCGCACCTTCTCTATTCTGATGGGCGAAGAAGTAGGACCGCGACGCGAGTTTATTGAAACCCACGCTACATATGCAAATATTGATGCGTAAGGGTTGGGCTTGAAGTGCAATTTACCCCTTAAAACATCGGATTATTTGCATACAATTTAAAACTTTGAAAAAAAGGGACAAAGCAGGGTTTCACTGCAACAAAATTGCAGTGAAACCCTTTCCTTTAAGAATATTTAAGTCTCTGAAACTTAAATTATTTGCTTTGAAATTAGGAGATTTTATATATCCCATATTAACTTTGCAGAGAGAGTTTTTGAATAGTGAATAGTGGATAGAGAATAGTGAATAGTAGTTTTAACTCTTTTTACTATTTCTGCGAAAAACGAAACACGATAAACGAAAAACGATCGCATAGAGCAAGAACTATTGAAAAAACGATAAACGAGAAACCAAAAACGAATAACGAATAACGATTAACGATAAACGAAAAAATATGGCAAAGAAAAAATCAACAGTGGCAAAGAAAGCCGTAAGGATAAGTGATGCCGATGAAAAGAAGAAGGCCCTTGAGATGGCCCTATCCCACCTTGAAAAAGATTTCGGCACCGGGACGATCATGCGACTTGGCGACAATGCCATTCAGGATATCGAGACAATACCCACCGGTTCAATAGGACTTGACCTTGCTTTAGGTGTGGGAGGCGTTCCCAGAGGAAGAATCACGGAGATTTTCGGTGCCGAGTCTTCAGGAAAGACAACACTGGCCATCCACGTGATCGCCGAAGCTCAGAAACAGAATGGCGTTTGCGCAATAATCGACGCTGAACATGCCTTCGATCGTTTCTATGCAGAGCAACTTGGAGTTGATGTCAACAACCTCTGGATTGCCCAGCCTGACAATGGCGAGCAAGCGCTTGAAATCGCCGAACAACTAATAAACTCGGGAGCCATCGATGTTTTGGTGATCGACTCAGTTGCAGCACTAACCCCTAAGGCTGAAATAGAGGGAGAGATGGGCGACAAGAATGTGGGTCTCCAGGCCCGACTTATGAGTCAGGCGATGAGAAAGCTGACGGGAGCTATCGCAAGGACCCGCACATGCTGCATATTTATTAACCAGACCCGCGAGAAAATCGGCAACATGTATGGACCGGCTCAGACCACTACCGGCGGTAATGCTCTTAAATTCTATTCCACAGTGAGAATTGAGATTGCTCCGTCAAGTATGATCAAAGATTCGGAAGACAAGCCCCTTGGAAGGTCGGCAAGAGTGAAGGTTGTGAAAAATAAGGTTGCACCTCCCTTCAAGAAGGCCGAATTCGACATCATGTTTGGCGAAGGAATCTCCAAGGCCGGAGAGATTATCGATTATGGTGTGGAGCTTGGAATAATCAAGAAGAGCGGCGCCTGGTTCTCCTATGGCGATAGCAAGATCGGACAGGGCAAAGAGGGCGTCAGAAAAATTCTCAACGACAATCCCGAATTGATGGAAGAATTGGAGGAGAAAGTGAGAAAAGCCCTTATCGAGGCCCAGGCATCCGGCAAAAAGGTGACTCCTGCAGCAAGTGGCACAAAGACCAAATCTTCAGGAGCCTATGATTCCGACGACTCAGATTTTGAGAATGTGGCTGCCGAGGGTGATGAAGACTTCTTCGAAGAGGATATCGAAATTGAAGAATAAAGATATCAGACAAAGCCTTCGCCGAATCTGTTTTTAACCTCATTCACAATATTTCTAATCATCTGCTCATCTTTCATAGGATAGATGAGCAGAGCTTTTTTTGTGTCGGCCACGATATAGTCCTGAAGGCCTGCAGCTACAATTATTTTATCGCCTTCAGCGGCGAAAATAGAGCCATGACAATCATTTGCGAGCACTCGGCAGTTCTGGGTCACATTGCCCTCCTTTGTGTGGGGAGAAGTGTCATACAGAGCCTTCCAAGCCCCAAGATCGCTCCAACCGAATTCCACAGTTTTGACAAAGACGTTTGCGGCCTTTTCCATTATCGCATAGTCGATTGAGATATTGACGCAGTCAGGGAAATGGCGATTGATGAACTCGGGTTCGCGGGGAGAGGCGTAGACTCCATCGGGGGCATCAAGAGTCTGGGCGATTTCGGGAGCATACTTGTCGAAAGCCTCCAAAACAGAGTGAGCTTTCCAAAGGAAAATCCCGGCGTTCCAGAAGAATTCTCCGCTGTCTACAAATAATTGAGCCATCTCGGGGTTTGGTTTCTCCACAAAGGCCTTCACCTTGAAAATGCCGGGGAAGCCGTTTTCCGGTTTGCCTTGCTGAATATATCCATAGCCGGTCTGCGGTGCGGAGGGTTTGATACCGAGTGTCAGAAGCCTGTTGCCTTCATCCACGAAGTTGAATCCCTCATCGATAGCTTTACGGAATTCCTCTTCTTTAATCACGAGATGGTCGGAAGGGAGTGTGGCTATCACGGCCTCCGGGTCGAGTGCGTAGATATGCTTTGCAGCCCAACAGACGCAGGGGGCTGTGTTGCGGCGTGCCGGTTCCAACAGGATATTGCTTTGCTTAACCTCGGGAAGTTGCTCGCGGATAATGTCATAGTAGTCGCGGTTGGTCACCAGAATGATATTTTCAGGATCTACCAGAGGCCGGATGCGGTCTACAGTCATCTGCAGAAGGCTACGGCCCGTGCCGAAGAAATCAAGGAATTGTTTGGGGCGGTCTTGACGACTGAATGGCCAGAAACGGGTTCCCACTCCGCCACACATTATCACACAATATCTATGGTCCATTTTGGATTTGGAAGTTTTTTAGGGTTACTCTTGGAACTGATGTTTGACACCTTCGACCACATTGAGCATATAGTCGCCTAGCTTTTCGGCTTCACCAATGAGGTCCATGAAGAAGATTCCCTCTTGATAACCATATTTGAGATTGTTGATGTTATAGATATTCGAATCTCGAAGATGGTTTCGGAGATTGTTGATTTCCCTTTCCTTATTGTAGGCTTTAATGACGAGGACATCCTCGGGTGTTTCCATCTCTTTGACAATTTCAAGCATATTGTCTAAAGCGCTTGCCACCATTGCATACATATTGTCGATTTCCTGCATGATGGATTCGTCGAACTCCACATGGTTCTGATGCTGCCGGTTGACCGTGCGGCCCACGTTATAGCAACCGTCGGCTATAGATTCTATTTCGCTAATGATTCTCAACATACCGGCTATGCGGTGTTTACCCTCGGGGCTTAGGCGCCCCTCGGCAACGCGGTTGAGGAATTTGCCGATTTCTACCTCCATACGGTCGGAAATCTCCTCATATTTTTCAAGCCGATTGAATGTCTCGGCATATTGGGGATCTTTTTCGGGGAGATGGATCATGTCTCGAGCCATAGCAAGCATTCGGCTGACACGTTCGGAATAGACATAAATTTCTTTTTGGGCCTGCGTGATATTGAGTTCGGAAGCGCTCAACATGCCACGGCCGATATATTTGAGAGAGAATTCCTCCTCAGTGTCTTTCTTTTTAGCAGGCATGATCCAGCAGACAATTTTAACGTAGAGTTTTGTAAACCAAATCATCACCAAAAGGTTGCAGGCATTGAAGACTGTTGGGAACATGGCAAGTCCGAAAGCCACGGCTCCCTGGGCATGGCTCGTGAGCCCCCCTGCCGGATCTATCAGAGTAGACTCCGACATGTCTACTTCCATAGACATGGGGATATCCATAGGATTGATGCCGGTGCAACCGCCGGTGATGGCGCCTACGAGGCGTGTGAAGGGCTCGAAAATACAAAGCACAATACAGGATCCCAGCACATTGAAGAGCACATGGCCCATGGCCGTGCGCTTGGCTGCCAGGTTACCGCTCAATGAAGCCAGAATAGGAGTGATGGTGGTTCCGATATTTCCTCCAAGGATGATAGCGCAGCCCAAAAGGAAGGAAATCCAGCCCTGGGAACACATGATCAATGTGATTGCAAATGTGGCGGCTGAACTCTGGGCCACCATTGTGAGGATAATACCGAAGACGAAGAATATCAGGATGCTACCGATGCCGAGGGTAGTGTATTCCACCACAAAGCCGAGCAAGTCGGGATTCTCTTGAAGATTGGGCACATACTTGCTGATAAGATCGAGGCCCATGAAGAGGAAACAGAATCCAATCAGGAATTCTCCCAAAGACTTGTAGGTGCTCTTCTTCATGAAAAGCATTGGCACGCCGACTGCAAGCAGCAGTATGCTATAATCTGAAATGCTTAGTTCGAAGGAAAATGCCGAGATAATCCAGGTTGTTACCGTAGTGCCGACATTTGCTCCGAAAATCACCGCCATAGACTGTGCCAACGACATAAGGCCTGCGTTGACAAAGCTGACCACCATCACCGTCGAGGCACTCGAACTCTGGATTAGAGCCGTGATGACAATACCTGTCAAAACACCTGTGACCCGGTTTTTGGTCATTATTCCCAGAATATTGCGCAGACGGTCGCCCGCAACTTTCTGAAGCCCTTCGCTCATCACCTTCATGCCGTAGAGAAAGAGACATATGGCGCCCAAAAGGCTTATGAAATCGATCACTGTATAGTTCATCTGTCTATAGCGGATTGGTTTACACCGACAAATTTAACGAAAAAATGGAATTTGAAGGAAAACCCCCGTTCCTTCTTTATATAAAAAAACAGGCTATATAAAAAAACAAGAACGAGGGAATTGATAAGATGGTTTCATTCCGTGGAGAATGCAAATCGGATTGTCTCGGTGTAGGTTTCACCCGGTTTCAATTCTTGGCTTGGAAAATCGGGATGGTTGGGGGCGTCGGGAAATCCCTGCATCTCGATAGCGACTCCATCATAGTCTTCATAGCTACGGCCGCTTTTGTTGAGAGGGGATCCGGCGAGCCAATTGCCAGTATATATCTGCACTCCGGGTTGAGAGGAACTGATAGTGAGCACTCTTCCGGAAGAGGGGGCGGCGAGGGTGACAACACCTTCAATCAATTTTCCTTTTTCCCAATTGTCGAGGGCCCAGCAATGGTCGTATCCCTTTCCGATTTTGAGCGGCTCGAAATCTTTATTGATATCTATTCCGATTTCCTTGGGAGAGGTGAAATCCATTGGCGTCCCGGAAACGGGGGCTAATTCACCCGTGGGAATCTGAGTAGAGTCAGTCGGAAGATAGCAAGAGGCTTTTAGCTGCAATTTATGTTTCAACACGTTGCCGGAATCTGCCCCTTCGAGGTTGAAATAGGCATGGTTAGTAAGGTTCACCACCGTCGGGGCATCAGTCGATGCTTTCATTTCCAGGGTCAAGACATTGTCTTCGCTCCAGGTGTAGGAGGCCTCCACCTTCAGATTCCCTGGATAATTCTCCTCGCCGTCTTTAGAGACATAGGAGAATTTGACCCCGTTAGGAATCAAAGCCGAGTCCCATATCCGGTTTTGGAAACCGGAGGGTCCTCCATGAAGGGCATTTGGCCCGTTGTTGATGGCCAACTGATATGTTTTCCCTTCCACTTCCAGATGGCCCTTTGCGATTCGGTTGGCATAGCGTCCCGGAATTTTTCCCATGCAGGGTCCGTCGCTCATATAGTCGGCCGGGTTGGCATATCCCAATGCCACTTCTCCCAACTCGCCGAACTTGTCTGGCACGATAACAGAAGTGATACCGGCTCCCAGACTGGAGAGTTCCACAGAGGCTCCGCTCCCATTCTCAATCCTATAGAGAGTGATGTCTCCGTAGGGAGACACCACTTTTCTTGTAGTTATTTTCATGGAATTTCGTTAATCGTTAATCTTATTTGCAGAAATAGTAAAAGAGTTAAAACTACTATTCACTATTCTCTATCCACTATTCACTATCCAAACTCTCACACCCTGCGGGCACCATCGGAGATTACAACGTCGTAGACCATCGGTTCGTGGCCATACTTATCGTTGAATTTAGTGGTGACTGTCTCCACAAATTTGTCGTGGAGGTCGTTGGGGAGAAGATTGATTGTGCAACCGCCAAAGCCGCCGCCCATGATACGGGAACCGGTGACACCCATTTCCTTTGCCAGGTCGTTGAGATAGTCGAGTTCCTCGCAGCTCACCTCATAGTCTTTTGACAGACCCTCGTGGGTTTCATACATTTTCTTCCCTACAGTCTCATAATCGCCTGCGTTTAGTGCGTCGCAGACAGCCAAGACACGGTCTTTCTCCTCGAGCACATATTTGGCGCGCTTATAGTCTTCTTCAGAGATTTCGTCCTTCACCTTGTTGAGCTGATCCATAGAGGCGTCGCGCAGAGTCTCTACGCCGAGTTTCTTGGCGACTCTTTCACAAGACTCGCGACGTTTGTTGTAGGGAGAGTCGGCCAATTCATGTTTTACGCGAGAATCAACGAGGACAAGGCGATAGTCTTTCGGCTTGAAGGGAAAATATTCATATTCGAGGCTGCGGCAGTCAAGACGCATAAGGTTGCCCTCTTTGCCGAATACGGATGCAAACTGGTCCATTATTCCACAGTTGACCCCGCAATAGTTGTGCTCGGTGCTCTGGCCGATTTTTGCGAGCTCGAATTTGTCGATCTTATTGTCGTTGAAGAGATCGTTGAGAGCGTAAGCGAAGCAAGACTCCAAGGCAGCAGAGCTGCTGAGTCCGGCTCCTAAGGGCACGTTTCCGGCGAAGACAGCGTCGAAACCCTTCACTGTGCCACCTCTCTTGATGATTTCACGACATATGCCGAAGATATATCTTGCCCACGACTCCTTCGGGGCATCCTCCTCATTGAGGCCGAATTCCACGTATTCTTTGATATCCATCGAATAGACCCTTACTTTATCAAGGTCGTTGGGACGGATGTCGGCCATAATCACCTTATCGATGGCCCCCGGGAATACGAAGCCACCATTGTAGTCGGTGTGTTCTCCGATGAGGTTTATACGTCCGGCTGATGCGTAGAGAATTCCTTCGCCACCGAATTTCTCCGCGAAAGTTTTCTCAATCTCTTTCTGCATTTTTTCAGTTGTCATGTTATTAGCTTTTTGGGGTTTATTATTTTTTGTTTTAAAGAGTCCGGGAGATTTGGGAGTTAAAGATAAGAATCAATTCCCCCTCCCGGTTTAGGATTTCATTCCACAGGGATTGTAATAGTGGCCGGTTTTACACCTTTAGCTTTTGCCGTGAAATTGATTGTGCCGGGTTGGTCGCCGCTTTGCACGATGGCTGTGGCAGCTCCGGAGAAAAGGTCCATCACCGGCTCATGGAAAGGCCGTAGGCTTGTGGCATCGCCATTGGCCGTAGCCCTGAATTTACCGGCTCCCTTAGTTGTAAATGTCACTTCACGTTCGTCGGTTGGCACGAGGTTGCCATCCTTGTCGGCCACCTGTACCATAATATAAAGGAGGTCTTCACCGTCGGCAGATAGTTTTGAGCGGTTAGGCGTAAGCACAAGATGGTCGGGTTTGCCCGCTGTCTTGATGGTCTTGCGGCCTGTCTCATTGCCTTCAGCGTCATAGGCCACCACCATCACCTCGCCCGGCTCATAAACCACATCGTTCCACATCAGGCGGAATCGCTCCATGTTAGAGCCTCCCTTTTTCTTCTCTCTTATACCCTGGCTCTTGCCATTGACGAAAAGTTCAGCCTTCGGGGAATCTGTGTAGACAAACACCGGAGTCACCTCTCCTTCGCGTCCTTCCCAATTCCAGTGGGGGAGGATATGGAGCGTTTTGTCGTTTTTGTTCCATTGCGAGCGATAGAGATAATAGCGGTCTTTTGGTATCGAGGCGAGGTCGATGATTCCGAAATAACTGCTGTGGCTTGGCCATGCATCTGTGTCGTAGGGATAAGGCTCGCCGAGATAGTCGAAACCGGTCCATACGAATTGCCCCAGGTTATAGGGGAGATCTTCATCCATTGCAAAATCGTCGTCGGGGATATTGCTCCAGAATGCCGCTTCAACATCATAGCTGCTTGATTGGTTGTCGGGACGCACCACACCGTTGGCCACTTCCACCGGGAAATAGTATTTACCGCGCGAAGAGACAGTGGATGCCGTCTCGCTACCGATCAAAAGCTTTTGAGGCAATTTTTCGTAGGCCTCGGCATAACGGCTCGGCTTATAGTTGAAGCTTGGGATATCTGTGGAAGCTGCAAACCCATTGTTGACCACAGCGTCAAACTGGTCCATACCGTTGGTGACGGGTCGAGTCGGATCTTCACGATGCACTATATCTTGGAGGAAAAGAAGTTCTGAAATTCCGTCGGGGCCCCATTGAGAAGGCACCTCGTTACCTACCGACCAGATCACCACCGAAGGATTATTTCGATAGTTTTTCACCATGTTGACAATATCCTTTTCGGCCCAATCATTGAACAGGGTGCCGTAGCCGTTTTCGCTCTTGGGACGGAACCCCCAGTCGTCGAAGGGTTCGATCATGAGCATAAAGCCCATCTCGTCGGCAAGAGCCACGAGTTCGGGAGCCGGCATATTGTGGGAAGTGCGGATAGCATTGACGCCGAGGTCTTTCATAAGTTCCATCTGATAGCGCAGAGCCGACGTGTTGATTGCCGCACCGAGCGGGCCAAGATCATGATGGTTGTTGACACCCTTAAATTTTGTCAATTCCCCATTAAGGAAGAAACCTTCGTCGGGACGATATTCAATAGTGCGGATGCCAAAACGAGTGTCGTAGCTGTCTTCCACTTTCCCATCTTTGATCACTTTTGTGGTGGCTGTGTAGAGCGTTGGGGTCTCCGGTGTCCATAGCGATGGGTCGTTAACTCTAAGATTTTGATAAACGGGAGCTCCGGGATAGAATTTATAGTTGCGTTTATCAGACGCCACTTCCTTCCCGGCTGCATCCGTGATGACAGTGGAGAGAGTGAAATCCTCTCCCTTAGAGATACCTTCCACCTCAGTTTTGAGATGGACGTCGGCATATTCTTTTGATACGTAGGGGGTGGTCAGATAAGTACCCCAAACGGGGATATGCACCTTATTCCTCTCGATAAGATGCACGTTACGGTAGAGGCCGGCTCCGGGATACCAGCGTGAAGACTTGTCGGGATTTTCAAGAGAGACTTCCACCTCATTTTTGCCCGGTTTCACAACTCCATCCAGATCAACATAGAAAGAGTTGTAGCCGTAGGGCCAGTAAGCCACTTGCTTACCGTTTACGTAAACATGAGCGTGGCTCATTGCTCCGTCGAAAAGGAGGGCTATGCTCTTATCTGTGGTGTCTTTAACTTCAATTGTAGTCTTATAGTAACCTTTGCCGACGTAGGGTAGACCACCGGTGCGACCCGTTTTCCAAGTAGCCTCCGTCTCGCCATTCTGTTCGATTGCCACTTCCTGAAGGTCATTGTTACGACTGAAGGGACCGTAGATCGCCCAGTCGTGAGGTATTGTCACATTTTTCCATTGAGTGCTGTCTTGGGAAAACTCCCAGTTTTTGATCAGAGTGTCGCTCCTTTGGGCCTCTATCATCGGCATTCCCGCCAAAAGCGCTATGCCTAATAAAATGAGTTTTTTCATCGTTTATTTGATTTTATTATTAATTCGGGTTAAATCGGGATTAATCGGGTTGAATCGAGATTGATCGGGATTAATCGGGTTGCATCGCGATTCATTTTATTTTCTGCAATTCATCGAAGAGATCGTCGCAGCGTTGCTGAAGTTCAGGCCTAAGGATATCCGCCTCCTTAGGGTCGCGGATTTTTAGGTCGGCATATCGGTCTTCGCCGTCAAGGAATGTGGGCATTGATTCGTCGGGTTTAGAATAGTCGAGACTCATGGGTTCCTCTTTTTCCGGGTTGAACCTATAAAGAGGCCAGTAGCCACATTTCACAGCCAGTTTTTCCTCCACGATTGAATGAGACATGCCGGCACGTATGCCATGATTTATGCAAGGGCAATAAGCGATCACGATTGAGGGCCCTCGATATGAATCGGCCTCAATAATGGCGTTGAGAGCATGCTGATAGTTCGCACCCAGAGCAATGGATGCGACATAGACAAAACCATAGGTCATCATCATGCGGCCTAAGTCTTTTTTATATGTGCGTTTCCCGTCGTAGGAATATTTTGCGGTGGCGCCGAGAGGAGTAGCCTTTGAAGTTTGACCGCCGGTGTTGGAATAACATTCCGTATCCATCACCAAGATGTTGACATCGACGTTTTGTGCCAATACATGGTCGAGGCCGGCGAATCCTATGTCGTAGGCCCAGCCGTCTCCCCCGATGATCCAGATGCTTTTCTTGGCGAAGAGGTCGGCACCCTCAATCAGCTCGTCGAGATTTGTTGCGACGGAGTCTTGAGAAGCCTCAGAAGAAGTTGAAGAATCCGATGAAACCGAAATAATCGACTTAAATTTCTTCAGGGCTTCAATAGCCAGCCGACCCTGGGAATCTGATTTCTCCTTGTCGTCTTTGAGATTAAGCCAAGCCTGAAGGGGCTCCTTAGTTTCTGGGGGCACTGAGGTGTTGGCTACAAAAGCGGAGGCAACCTCGATGAGACGTTGTCGCCTATGGGCAATAGCCACAGCCATTCCGAACCCATATTCGGCATTATCCTCGAAAAGAGAATTGCCCCATGCCGGGCCGCGTCCCGATCGATCTACGCAATATGCATTGCTGGGGAAATTGGCTCCCCAAATGCTGCTGCACCCCGTGGCGTTGGCTATCAGGAGGCGTTCGCCCATCAACTGGGTGAGCAATTTTACATAAGGCGTCTCGCCACAGCCTGCACAAGCTCCCGAGAATTGGAGCAGGGGCTGATGCATCTGGCTTCCCGCAATAGTGGTGCGTGGCAAGAGGTTATCTTTGATTGTCACATGTTTTTGAGCATAGTCGAGCAAAACCACCTGCGATTCTATTTCCCCTTCGAGAGGCATCATTGCGAGGGCATGACCGGGACAAATCACCGAGCAGGAGCCGCATCCGGTGCAGTCTTCGGGATATACCTGGATTCGCCATTCCAGCCCCTTTGTCTCGTTGTAGCGGGCTGCTTTGGTGGTCATTGCTGCGGGAGCATTCTTTTTTTCCTCGGCGTCGAGCAGATATGGGCGAATCGAGGCATGCGGGCAGACATAGGAACAAAGCGTGCACTCCACACATTTATCCACGTCCCACCTTGGCACGTTGATTGCGATTCTCCTTTTCTCGTAGGCTGTAGTCCCCATTGGCATAATGCCATCGGGGGTGAAGGCCGACACAGGCAGAGAATCTCCCTCAAGCTTGTTGCAGGGAATGGCTACTTTTCTGATATATTCGGGGATATTTTCGGAGAGCCCTTGTCCTCCCACCGTTTCTTCTTCAGCCTGCTCCCATTCCTTGGGATAGGCAATCGGAGTCAGGGAGGCCAAGGCATCATCGATGGCCGCAAGATTTTGATTGACCACCTCCATTCCCTCATGGAGGTAGGTGGAGGAGATGAGGTCTTTCAGTTTGGCATAGGCAACCTCGAAGGCCACCACCGGAGCCAGCTTCAGGAAGGCCGTCAGCATGATGGTGTTGATTCTGACTCCTAAGTTATGGTTGGCGGCGATTTTGGTCGCGTCAAGATTAAAGAGTTTTATTCTTTTATTGGCAATGCCCTTTCTTAAAGCGGCCGGGAGTTTAGATGTCATCTGCTCGGGAGTCCATCCGGTGTTGAGCAGGAGGGTTCCTCCCTCCCGCAGGTTTTTTATGATATCAAACCGGCTCGTGTAGGTGTCCTTATTACACATCACGAAGTCGGCGTTTTCAATGCCGTAGGCTGCTTTGATAGGCTCCGGGCCGATGCGGAGTTCGGAGATAGTGTATCCTCCCGACTTCTTGGCAGAATAATGGAAATATGCCTGGGCGAAGAAATTGCCCGAGTCTCCTATAATTTTAGCGGCCATCTTGGCAGACCCCACAGTTCCGTCGGAGCCCATGCCATAGAACACCGCCTGTTGCATTTTCTCAGGCAACAAATCAATTTTCTCGGAAACATCGAGCGAGGTGTTGGTGACATCATCGTTGATACCGATCGTAAAGCCATCCTTTGGAGAGGGGCTCTTCAATTCATCAAACACCCTTTTAGCCATCGAGGGATCGAACTCTTTGCTGCTGAGTCCATACCGTCCTCCGATGAGAGTCACTTGCCGCCGGGCTTTATATAAGGCTGCAGCCACATCGAGATATAGAGGCTCACCTTCGGCTCCCGGTTCCTTTGTGCGGTCGAGCACGGCGATTCCCTTCACGCTCTTCGGAATGGCCGCCAAGAGATGTTTCGCAGAGAATGGCCGATATAGCCTCACTTTGACGAGGCCTGTTTTTTCCCCGTTTGTGTTCAGATAATTTAGGGTCTCTTCAATGACCTCGCAACTGGAGCCCATCGAGATGATTACCCTCTCCGCCTCCGGGTGACCCACATAATCAAAGGGATGATAGTTTTTGCCTACGAGCGGAGCGATTTGGTCCATTTTCGCCTGCACGATATCTGCGAAAGCATCGTAAAAGCGGTTTGCTGCCTCCCGATTTTGGAAATACACGTCGGAATTTTGGGCGGAGCCACGCAGGTCGGGATGCTCGGGATTCATTGCTCGGCGACGGAAATCCTTGACCTTGTCTAAAGGCACTAAAGGGAGCAGGTCGGAATAGTCTACCATCGAAATAGTAGACATCTCGTTTGAAGTGCGCCAACCGTCGAAGAAATGGAGCACCGGGACCCTACCTTCGATAGCTGCCAGATGGGCCACAATTGCCAGGTCGTGGGTCTCTTGCACAGAAGCCGAGGCGAGCAGGGAGAAGCCTGTGGCCCGGCATGCCATCACGTCCTGATGGTCTCCGAAGATGCTGAGGGCCTGAGTAGCCAAAGAACGACACCCCACATGGAAAACCGCGGGGAGCAGTTCTCCCGAGATCTTATACATGTTGGGAATCATCAGCATGAGACCCTGGGAGGCAGTGAAGGTAGTGGCCAATGCTCCGGCTGCCAAGGCCCCATGGGTGGCTCCTGCCGCCCCGAGTTCCGACTCGAGTTCCTTCACCTGCATTGGGCTTCCGAAGAGATTTTTGACTACAAGGGAATTCCATCGGTCGGCCGTCTCCCCCATTGAGGCAATGGGAGTGATTGGATATATCGTTGCCACTTCACTGAAGGCATAGGCGATATAGGCGGCCGCCGTGCAACCATCCACTATCTTATTGGTCTTCGCCATTGGCAATCCACCGATTCATTATTCTTTAGCAATTCGCAGGTTAATTCGATAATCCCGGATCACTTCACCATCACTTTCTTTCCGTTGACGATATAAATGCCCTTTTGGATTTTGTCGGGATCCACCTTTATGCCCTGGATATTGTAGACTCCTTTGATTGATTCTCCTTCAGCGAGAATATTCTCGATTCCGGCAGGATCATAGGCTTCGTTTACATAAGGGATGAAACGGAGGAAATAATTATCTACAGCCGGGTTTTCCTCAGTGCCGCCACCCATTATAGCCAACAAGCCGTTTTCTCCGTATATACCCGTGATGATAAGAGATACCTCCTCATAGGTCTTTTGGAGTCTTTCGTCATAACTAACCCCTGTGAAGTCAATTGTCAGCACGGTGTTGTCGTCGTTGAGAGAGTATGAGGGACTGAAGAAGGGGTCGGGATCGTCATCGGCACGCGTTCCAGAGGCTCCGGGAATATGATGGCCCATTACAAGGCTAATCTCGGCCTCTTTCATATTTATGGGCGAGTCGAAGGTCATCACAGCCATCCCGGCGGCGGTGCCCTCCGGCCAGAAGGCATAGAAAGGATTGGGGATCACAGCATCCAAAAGCCGAACGTTGTCGATAAAATTATATTCTATTGAAACATTAGACCCACTGCCAATGGTTATAAATTCACCTCCCTCCTTGAGATTTACAGATGTGACAGGTCCGGCACCACACTCAATGTTTTCAAAATTGATATAGAAGGGGAAATCATAATCTGCATCCTTCTTTGCTTCCGAATAAAACTGAGTGAAATTATCGATCCTCAACCTATAGGGGTCTACGTCGATACTATAACCGTTGACGCCGGAAGGTATTGATATATACTGGGGCTGTCCCATTTTGTCGGTATAGCTGAGGTTTGCGCCTGCTATCTTGGTGACGGTCTGGTCAAATCCAACCACCAGGTAATCGAAGCCTGAAGCCAGGTCGATAGAGGATCCCGGAGTGGGATAGCAATAGTTGAGAGTTGAGGGAACAGCTTGAATGTCTCCTACAGTGAGAGTGAATTCTATAGGCCCTGCACCCCGAAGGAGGTCGTTATAGCCTATGACGTAGTTTTTGTTGGCCTCAACGTTGAAGATGAAACTCCAACCCTGGCCCTCCACGTTTTCCGCATAGTTTACAACCATTTGCAAAAAGATGTCTGCGTATTCAGAAAACATGAAAAAGCAAGTTTGATTCTGAAGATTCATGAGGCCGGTCTGCTTACCGGTGAAATTGGTCTGGATTGTGATTGGGCCGCTTTGAACGGGTTTGAAGGTAAAATAATCCCCCTCTTGAGCCAAATTGTAGGTCACACCGGGAGTGATGGCTCCGAGATCGTTTGTCAAATCAACTCCAATTTCGGCTCCTTGAGCCACCGAAGCGCTTCCAAGGAGGAAAGCACCGGCTATCAGTTTCATGGCGAAATTTCTCATATTCTTATGTTTTATCAAATTTTTCAGTTCTTAAATTCTCCTCCTCCCGATAAAGGGAGTCCTTAAAAAGGGCACCATTCCAAAAGATTGGCCAAAAGACTGGGTCAAAAGGCTGGGCCAAGAGATTAAAAAGTTCTTCAAATATATAGACAAATATCAAAAAATACAACTCCTTTTCTACAGAAAAATACCACGGTGAGTCACATCCGATGGGAAAACTCATGAATTTTGCAACAGGGTTGCATAACCATCAGTTTATCTTTGCTATTGAATTTGGTCGCCGTGGACCCTAACTTAAAAATTTAAGATGATCCATTTCCCACTAAACAGAGAAAATAATAACCTATTTCCGGGGAGCGGACGATGGCTTTCCATTCTTGCTGCCACGGTTCTTTTGGTGGCATGTGGCCCCCATCCATCCGACCACGATGAAGAGGAGGATGATCATCATGGACATGAAGAAATCACCCTTTCGCCCGAACAGGCCCTCGACTTCGGTATAGAGACCGAGGAGGTGGCTCCCGGGCCTTTCAGAGAGGTCATAAAGACATCAGGGAGCATAGAGGCAGCCGGAGGTTCTGTCTACACCATTGCGGCGCGTAAGAGCGGCATAGTCACTCTCCTTCCCTCGATCACCGAAGGGAGCGTCGTCTCCACCGGGCAACCCATCGCCACGATAGCCTCAGAAGGGCTCCAAGGCGGAGATATCAACCGGGTAGCCCAGGCCAATCTACAGGCAGCCCGGAGCGAATATGAACGCCTCAAACCCCTTTACGAAGATGGCCTTGTCACTGCTTCGACTTACAGGGAAGCCGAGCGGGCCTACAATGAGGCAAAAGCCCTCGCTGCTAACGAGCACTCAGGCCCTCAGTCTACCCTCACCGCAAATAATCAGGGCACAGTGGCTCGCCTATTCGTGAGAAGCGGAGAGTTTATAGACGTGGGCGCCCCGGTGGCAGAAATCGTTCAGAATTCCCTTCAGGTTTTGAGAGCCGATCTCCCGGCTCGCTTCTCGTCCCATGTATCTCATCTCGAAGGAGCTAATTTTATAGCCGAAGGGGGTGGCCTCATCAAACTCTCCGAGCATGATGGTAAGAAAATATCGGGTGACCTGCCCTCCGGAATAATAAGTGGTTATATCCCGGTCTACTTCTCATTTTCGGGTAATAGCCTCACCTCTCCGGGCGGTTTCGCTGAGGTCTTTCTACTATGCGGGGAGAGACAGGGAGTGATAACAGTGCCTCGCCAGGCCTTGGTGGAAATCCAAGGCAATAACTATGTATACGTCAAAGAAGACGAAGAGGGTTACGAGAAACGTCTTGTAGCAACCGGGTCGTCTGACGGGGAAAGAGTGGAAATCACATCGGGCTTAGAACCCGGAGAAGAGGTTGTGACCAAAGGAGCCTCCATAGTCAGGATGGCCGAAATATCATCTGTAGCACCCCCGGCACATACCCATAACCATTAGAAAGAATGCTTGATCGCATAATCCGTTTTTCACTCGACAATCGTTTCCTGGTGGTTTTTCTCAGCATCCTGGTGTTGGCCGCCGGTATGGTCGCATTGTTTAAAACGGAAGTAGATATTTTTCCCGACCTGAGTGCCCCCACTGTTGTAGTGATGACCGAAGCGGGGGGAATGGCCCCTGAAGAGGTGGAGCAGATGGTTACCTTCCCCGTTGAAACGGCATTAAATGGAGTGCCGGGAGTCAGAAGGGTGAGAAGCTCTTCATCCACCGGCTTTTCGGTTGTATGGGTGGAATTCGACTGGACTACGAGTGTGAAAGACGCCAGGCAATTGGTGGCCGAGCGTCTCCCCTCCATATCCTCGGAACTTCCTTCGGAGGTAGGGAATCCCACCCTGGGTCCCTCTTCTTCGATTTTGGGCGAGATTATGATTGTCGGGTTGACTTCCGATTCCATATCCCAGGGTGAACTACGTTCAGTTGCTGACCGACTTATCCGTCCGCGCCTATTGGCCATAGGGGGAGTGTCATCGGTCTCTGTAATCGGGGGAGAAGTGGAAGAATATGCCATTGATCTTATTCCGGGAAAAATGAAGGCCCTCAAGGTGAGCCTTAATGATGTGGCCGAGGCTCTTTCCGGATTTAATTCCAATGCCTCCGGCGGCGTTGTCTATGACTATGACAATGAATATCTGATCAAAGCTCGGCTCTCTACCACTGACATAACGGAGTTGGGAAAAACGCCTGTGGTCAATTCCGAAGGAAAAGTCTTCACACTGGCGGATGTGGCCGACCTCAGGTTTGCCGCCAAAAGCCCGGAAATAGGCAAGGCCTCTCTAAACGGAGAATCCGCCGTATTGATCACTGTGACCAAACAACCCGGTATAGGATCGATTCCCCTGACCGACAGACTCATAGAGACCTTAAGGGTTCTTCAACCGACCCTTCCGGCAGGAATAGATATTAACACAGATATCTTCCGCCAGTCAGATTTCATCGGCAATTCAGTCTCCAATCTTCAAGTGTCGCTTTTCGAGGGGGCTCTCTTCGTAATAATAGTGCTCTTCATCTTCCTGATGAACATTAGGACCACCGTCATATCATCCGTGGCGATTCCAATGTCGGTGATCATCACCCTTTTGATTATAGACGCCCTTGGATTTTCCGTCAACACCATGACCCTTGGGGGTATAGCCATAGCCATCGGCTCTCTGGTAGACGACGCCATTGTGGATGTTGAGAACGTCTATCGGCATTTGAGGCTCAACCGCAGTCTTCCTCCGGGGCAACGCAAAGACCCGGCAGAGATTGTATTTCAGGCCTCCAGGGAAGTCAGGATGCCGATTCTCAATTCCTCGCTGATAATAATTGCCAGTTTTCTTCCCCTATTCTTTCTCTCAGGGATGGAGGGTCGCCTCCTCATTCCTCTTGGCATATCATTCATAATAGCCCTTCTGGCTTCTACGGTGGTGGCCCTCACATTGACTCCCGTGTTGTGCCTTTTTCTTTTGGCAGGGAAGGGGAGCGAGAAACGTCTGGAGAAAGATCCTCCTCTGGCTCGTCGTCTCCGAGAGTTTTACACCCTCACTCTGACAAAAGTGTTAAAGCGACCCTGGCCGGTTTTTGCCGTGGCCGGCGGTTTCTTAGTCTTTGCGGCCATTGTCTTTCCCTTCCTTGGCCGGAGTTTTCTCCCCCCATTCAACGAGGGTTCCTTCACCGTAAATGTCAGTGCTCTCCCCGGCATATCTCTTGAAATGAGCGACAGTCTTGGACGAATGGCGGAACGTCTGATCGGAGAGGTGGAGGAGGTAAGACTAACTGCCCGTAAGACCGGAAGGGCTGAACTCGACGAACATTCCCTTGGAGCCAACGTCTCGGAAATAGAGGTGCCTTATTCCTTAGAGAAGACGGGACGCAAACGAGAAGAGGTGGCAGCCGACATACGTAGTCGCCTGCAAAAGATTCCGGGAGTGAATATAGAGATCGGTCAACCCATCAGCCATCGTATCGATGCAATGCTTTCAGGAAGCGAGGCTCAGATTGCCGTGAAAATTTTCGGTAGCGATCTCGACAAGCTCTTCTCGATTGGGAAAGAGGTGGCGTCCGCCATGTCGGAGGTGGATGGAGTTGTAGATGTCAATGTAGAACAACAAATCCCGCGGCCCCAGCTTGAGATAAAACCGCGACGCGAGATGATGGTGAATTATGGTCTCACCCTTCCGGAGTTGAGCCGTTTTGTAGATATCGCCTTGAAGGGTCTTCCGGTTTCGCGGGTTTATGCCGACGGAGCTCCCTATGACATCACACTCAAGGTGGCCCCTGAATATAGGGGAAGCCTCGAAGATATTCTCGACCTTCCAATCGACACTCCGATGGGGATGGTGCCCCTCTCGTCGGTGGCAGAGATAGTTTCTACCTCGGGTCCGAGCACCGTCAACCGTGAAGATGTGTCGCGTCGGCTTGTAGTGACGGCCAATGTGGAGGGCCGGGACCTCCGGGGAGCTGTCACAGAAATCCGAGAGACTGTTGCCTCGGATGTAAATCTGCCAAGAGGATATTATATCACCTATGGCGGCCAATTCGAGAGCGAGGCTTCGGCAGCGCGCACCCTCCTGTTAGCATCTATCGGAGCCATCTTTCTAATATTCTTCCTCCTATATGCCGAATTTCGCGACGTGAAAGAATCTCTTGTTATCCTTCTAAACATGCCACACGCATTGATTGGAGGAGTCTTGATATTATGGTTTACCCGCAACGATATCAATATCCCCGCCATCATCGGATTTATATCCCTTTTAGGTATATCCACGCGTAACGGGATGCTTTTGATTTCCCACTACAATCAATTGCTTCATGAGAGGGTGGGAATCGACCGAAGGGTGGTCGAGGGCTCAGCCGACCGTCTGAACCCTATTTTGATGACAGGGCTCTCCTCGGCCTTGGCCTTGGTGCCACTTGCCTTCCGCTACGACAGCCCGGGCAACGAGATCCAAGCCCCAATGGCAATAGTCATTCTCGGAGGTTTGATTTCCTCTACAATCCTCAATCTTCTAATAGTGCCCGCCATATACTGGATACTTGCCAAGAGGGGCCAACTCAAAGACGAATGTGATTGCAAACATTGCCGGAAACAAGCTGAAACGACCGGGTTTAACTCATAAACATGGCAAATTTCTTTGATTTATGGTAAATTATAGATAAATTTGCTTAAACTTACTAAAGAATGCTATGGAAAAGATAGACAGTCTTGACAAAAAGATATTAAACATTATAATGAATAACGCCCGCATCCCCTCGAAGGATGTGGCGGAAGAATGCGGGGTGTCGCGCGCAGCCATCCACCAACGCATCCAGAGGCTCATAGAGATGAAAGTGATAACCGGATCAGGTTATTACGTCGATCCCAAAGTGTTAGGCTACAACACCTGCACCTATATCGGAGTGAGTCTTGAGAAGGGGTCGATGTATCGTGAGGTGGTGAATCAACTCGAGGCTATCCCGGAAGTTGTGGAGTGTCATTACACCACGGGTCCCTATTCAATGATAATCAAAGTCTATGCCCGTGACAACCAACACCTGATGCAGTTGCTCAACGACAGGATACAGCATATTTCAGGGGTGACGGAAACCGAAACCCTCATATCCCTCGAGCAGAGCATGAACCGCCCGATCTCGATCCCCTTGGAGGATTAACAGTGCCCCGATTCACTTAAAATTTTATCCGGTCTATGAAAAAATACCCCGGTTTATGATCAAAAAAGAATATCTCTACTCCCTTTTGGCTGCCCTGCTATTAGCCGTGGTGGCCTTCTTCTTTTTCTTCCCGGACGCCCAGGAGGGCAATGTGCTTCAGCAGAGCGACACACTTCAGGGAATAGCGAATGGCCAGGAGGGTATAGCATATCGAGAGGCCACCGGAGAGACAACACGCTGGACCAATTCTCTTTTTGGAGGGATGCCAAACTTCCAGATTTCGCCATCTTATCCGGCTAATGAAGTGCTATCAGGGGTGCAGAAAGTTTATTCTCTATGGCTCCCTGCTCCTTGCAATCTCCTCTTCATGATGATGGTGGGTTTCTTCATCATGTGTCTTTGCATGAGGTTCAAGTGGTATACGGCCTTGTTCGCCTCCATTGCATGGGGATTCTCCACTTATTTCATAATTATAATCGGGGCAGGCCATATCTGGAAATTCCTTGCTCTCGCCTATGTCCCCCCAACAATTGGCGGCATAGCCCTTTGCTATCGGGGAAAATATCTTGCGGGCACAGCCATGACCGCCCTTTTCGGAGCTTTACAACTCCAAAGCAACCATCCTCAGATGACGTATTACTTCTGTTTTGTCATCTTCTTCCTGGTGCTCGCCTGGCTATGGATCGCCCTCAAGAAAAACCGGATGCGCACCTGGGCTATGGGGACAGTCTGCTGCATCGTAGCCGGCATTTTTGCCGTCGGAGCCAATTCTGCCAATCTCTATAATTCCTATAAATATGCCGCCGAGACAATCCGTGGAAAAGCCACCGATCTGCTGACGGAGAGCGGCTCGCAATCCTCAGGACTTGATAAGGATTACATCACCCAGTGGAGTTACGGTATAGACGAGTCGATGACACTGTTGATACCCAATGTGAAGGGAGGGGCCACAATCAAACCTCGAGGCGGCCAGCCTGTGATTCTCAGTAGCGGAGACACCTCAAAGGCCCAGGATACTCCACTCACCCAGCAGGAAAGGCTGTTTATGAACCAGTTCCCACAATATTTCGGCGACCAGCCGATGACTAACGGACCGGTCTATGTGGGAGCCTTCATATTCGTGCTTGCAGTGCTCGCCCTTTTCATAGTAGAAGGAGCCGTCAAATGGGCGTTGTTTGCAGTCTCCGTGCTTGCCTTGATGCTCTCATGGGGACATAATTTCAATCCTCTGACAGATCTTTTTATCGACTATTTCCCGGGATACAACAAATTCCGCACAGTCTCAAGTATCCTTGTGGTCATAGAATTCACCGTGCCTTTACTGGCAGCCTTGTCGCTGCGTAAAATGATCAAGACGGAAAATTTCCTTGAGAAATATCGATGGACACTCTACACCATCTTCGGAATTTTTGCTGTCATATGTTTTATGGGTTGGATCGCCCCTTCGATATTCGGAAGTCCCTTCAGTCAGAGTGAGACGGAGCAGCTCACTCAGATGGGTATTTTCAGTGCCCCGGAATATGCCAGGATTATAAACGCTGTGGCCGACAGCCGTCTAAGCCTTGTCTCCAACGACAGTTTCCGGTCGTTGATATTCTTGGCCATAGGTTTCTGTCTGATTATGATGTGGCTCAAAGGAGTCTTCCGCAATGCACCCTTCTTCGTGTGTTGCCTCACAGTCCTTGCTGTCATCGACCTTTATCCGCTTAATAAACGATATGTCAATTCAGACAATTTCGTGGCTCCGGCTCCAAACAACCGCGTATTTGCCAAGACAGCGGCCGATGAGTTTATACTCCAAGACACCACCAACTATAGAGTGCTTGACATCCCGGGTTTCCAGGATGCCCGTTCCTCTTATTTCCATAAGACGATTGGTGGTTACCATGCAGCTAAACTGACCCGCTACAATGACCTTCTCCAACATCAGATTTCTAAATTTAACCCGCAGGTGTTGAATATGCTCAACGCTAAATATTTCCTTAACGGGGAGCAGGTGGAAGTGAATCCCGACGCTCTTGGAAACGCTTGGTTTGTTGACAATATAACCTACGTCTCCACTCCCAACGAGGAAATGGCAGCGCTCGACACTATTTCCCCGGGTCTTTATGCCGTGTCGGGTCAAGATTTTGAGTATGTGTT
Organism: Muribaculaceae bacterium; assembly: GCA_022509125.1. GTDB lineage: Bacteria > Bacteroidota > Bacteroidia > Bacteroidales > Muribaculaceae > Lepagella. The sequence continues at coordinate 32,416 of JAFLTU010000007.1, forward strand.
AGGCAAGGCCACTCCTCCTGCCCCGGGAGATACTATTTATGAAACGAAATATTCCCCCAAGCGGCTAAACTATATCTCCAAGACCTCTAAAGAAAATGTGGCAGTTTTCAGTGAAATCTATTTCCCTTGGGGATGGACCGCCACAATCGACGGAGAGAGAGTTCCTATCGGAAGAGTTGACTATGTGTTGAGAGCAATCAGAGTGCCTGCCGGCCAACATAGCATCGAATTCGTATTCGACCCGGAATCCTTGAAGGCAACCAACGCCCTGGCAATCGTCTCCCTTTGCTTCATAGGTTTGATAAGCGCACTTGCCCTGGGACTCTGGGGATATAACCTCTATCGCCACACAAACCCCGACGATGTATAAAGGCTTCCTTCGCTGGCGCCATTCTAAAGGCTTTGGAGTCCATTCTCCTTATGCCTATAGATTTGTGACAGAAGTGCTGCGTCCGGGTAATTACGGATATTATGCCTACCGGGAAATAGAGGGGACAACCCGGGAAAAAGAGAAAAACAGTCTTAATTTTATAAGACATGTCAGATTTTTAATTCGTTTGGCTATCTTTTTGAATATCAAACGAATAATAGTTAATATCTCTTGTCAAGAAGCAGAATTAGCGGCACGAGCTTTGAATATTACATATCAAATAGCCGAGACCCCGGAAAAAACAGATTTTCAGAGCCATGACCTTCTCCTGATTGAAGGGAATTTTAAGAATAATGAACCAGCTAATGCCGGAACTCTTGGAGACAAAAGTAAAAAAGCTGAGAAATTAATCTTAAAAGCAAAGGATCATAAGATTGCGATTTTCACCATTAATCCCTCCAAGCATCTCCGAGACATATTGCAAACCCCGATCCGGCGAGGTCTTTTGCTCCACGATAAGAGTCGGCTTCTCCTGATCCCTCGTGAGGAAATGGCCTACGTATCCTATTCTATGACCCTAAAACCGAGATTGTGAGGTTTGCTAATTGAAATGATTGTAAACCAATTTTGCTTTAGCGGGACCCACAGCCTCTGATAGAGCCTCGAGGGATGCCTCTTTGATTTTCTTTAGACTTTTAAAACGCAGCATCAGAGTCTTTGCTGTGGCCTCTCCGACTCCTTTGATGTTATCAAGTTCGCTGCGCGTCTGGCCTCTCGAACGCCGGTCGCGATGATGGGTGATGCCGAAACGGTGGGCCTCGTCACGAAGAGCTTGCACCACCTGCAAACTTCTGCTCTTCTTGTCGATATACAGGGGATATTGGTCGCCCGGATAATAGATCTCTTCTAGGCGTTTTGCGATACCCACTAAAGCCACCTTCCCCCTTATTCCCATTTCCTCGAAAGCCTCCACGGCAGCGCTAAGCTGACCTTTCCCACCGTCAACAACCACCAGTTGCGGCAACTCTTCCCCCTCCGAAATGAGTCGGGAATAACGGCGATGGAGCACCTCCTTCATAGAGGCGAAATCATCCGGACCCTCCACTGTCTTTATGATGAAATGACGATAGTCCTTCTTCGATGGTTTGCCGTTTTTAAAGACAACACAGCTCGCCACAGGATTAGTGCCTTGGATGTTAGAATTGTCAAAACACTCTATATGGCGTGGCTGAACCTCAAGCCGGAAATCCTTCTTCATCTGCTCCATTAGCTTTTCAATACCTCTTTCCGGGTCGAGTTTCTCTGCCATTTTCTCCTTGTCGGCCATATATTGGGCTACATTCTTCATGCCCACTTCGAGGATTTTTTTCTTGTCTCCCCGTTTGGGCACCACAAAGTTTACTCCCTCGAACTCCACATCAGGAATGAAAGGCACGATAACCTCCCCAAACTTCCTCTCAAACCTCTTTCCCACCTCTGCTATTGCAAGGGAAAGAATTTCCTCCTTAGTTTCCGCCAGCCTGCGCCTGAATTCCATATTAAGACTCTGCACCACGGCCCCGTGGTGGAGATGCATAAAATTAACAAAGGCCGAATCTCCGTTTTCTTCGTAGGCAAACATGTCGGCATCCTCTTCAGCAGGAGCAATAACCGTTTTGGAATTATATTTCCTGACATTTTCATATTGCTCCTTTACGGCCTGAGCCTCCTCGAAATTCCATTCCTCACTGAGCCGAAGCATCTCCTCCTTTAAATGGTTCTCCAAAAGAAGCGTCTCCCCGTTGAGAATCTGTCGAATTTTAGAAATATATTTCCCGTATTCTTCGGGGTTAACGAAACCCCGACAAGGCCCTGTGCATTTCTTGATATGATAGTCCAGACAGAGGCGATATTTCCCCTGTGCGATTTTCTTTTCTTCCAGAGTGTGAATGCAACTTCGAAGAGGGAATACATCCCTTATAAGCTGAAGCATCATCCGCGCATTCTGCACGCTGCTGTATGGACCATAATATTTAGCGTCAAGACCCTTCTCCCGAGTCATGAAAACCCGCGGGAAAAGTTCCTTTGTCACCACAATCCAGGGATAAGACTTATCATCCTTAAGAAGGACATTATAATGAGGCTTATAAGTCTTTATCATTGCATTCTCCAGATGGAGAGCATCCTCTTCGGAGGTGACCACTATAAAACGAAGGTCAACGATATTTCGGACCAAAAGATTCGTGCGCACACTATCATGGCGACGGTTGAAGTAAGAAGCGACCCTTCTTTTAAGACGCTTCGCCTTCCCCACATAAATCACCTTCCCGTTTTTATCGAGGTAGATATACACGCCGGGAGAATCCGGGAGATTTAAAATCTTCTCTCGAAGATGTTCCCCCGGATGATTATTCATTATATCATCACGAGTGCGGTCAGGAGTGATTTCAAGACCAAATCTTCCCGATTCATCGATATTCCTGCCCACATCTGCGAGCAAATCATCAATATTTATTCTCCTTTCTATATCCACCAATTTCCTTTTTCAAAAATGAGGGGCCAAGTTATACTTTTGTCTAAATTAATATTTAAGCAAAGAAGTGATTTCACAATCCTCCGGAAGATTCTTTCTCCCTTCCAATGCCGTAAGTTCCACGATGAAATTGATATAAATCTTTTTCGGTTTCATACTTTTTACCAAGTCATAGCAAGCTGCCATCGTGCCCCCTGTTGCCAGAAGATCATCATGAAGCACCACCACATCATCCGAAGATATTGCATCGCTATGCAGTTCGATCATATCCACACCATACTCCTTGGCGAAAGCCTTCTTGATAGTGACTGAGGGTAATTTGCCCGGTTTCCGAGCTGGTACAAAGCCGGCACCCAATTCGAAAGCCATGATCGACCCACCTATAAAACCGCGAGACTCAATTCCAACAATTTTAGTAACACCCTTGTCATGATAGATTTTCTTCAACTCCTCACCCATGACATGAAGAGCCTCCGGATTTTTAATCATAGTAGTTAGATCACGGAAAATAATACCCTTGGTAGGGAAATCGGGCACATCCCGGATAAGTTTTTTAAGATCTTCTAAATTCATTTCAGAAAATATTTTAGGTTATAAAAAATCAGGAGATTGCAAATGTTCCACGTGGAACATTTTGTTTATCTATGAAGCAATACCAGCAGGATGTTGATATCTGCGGGAGAGACTCCGGGTATCCTGGAAGCCTGTCCAATAGTTGCGGGTCTCAGTTTTTGCAGTTTCTGGCGAGCTTCGGTTGAAAGGGCCGTCAGGGTGGAATAGTCGAGTTCGGGGGGAAGCTTGACGTATTCCAATCTTTGTGTTTTTTCTGCCAATTCTCGTTCCCGGAGGATATAGCCTCCATATTTGATAAATATCTCTGCGGCCTCTATTATTTCGTCGCGTCTGCGTTCCTCAATCTCTTGCAGCCGAAGGTCAAGGTCCGGAAGGAAGGTCAGCTTTCTGAAATCAAGTTGCGGTCTTCTCAATAGGTCGGTGAGTCTCGCTGAGGCATTGAGGGGGGTTGTCCCCAGTTCTTCCAGGTGACGGTTGGTTGTCTCCGTAGCCTTCACGAGATAGGCGTCGCACCATTCTATGAGTTTGTCGCGCTCTGCCTTCTTTGACTCCATGGCTATGAGCCGTTCTTTGGTTGCAAGGCCGATTTCGTAGCCTATATATGTCAGGCGCATGTCGGCATCATCTTGACGTAGAAGTATCCGGTATTCAGCCCGAGAGGTGAACATTCTGTAGGGTTCGTCGACTCCTTTCATTACGAGGTCGTCGATCAATACCCCGATATAGGCTTGATCGCGACGAAGCACCAAAGGTTCCTCTCCCTTTAGAGCTTTGGCGGCATTTATTCCGGCCATCAGGCCCTGGGCGGCTGCCTCCTCGTAGCCTGTAGTACCGTTCACCTGTCCGGCGAAATATAGACCCTTTACCAGCCGTGTCTGCAGGTCGTGGGTCAATTGTGTGGGGTCAAAATAATCGTATTCGATAGCATAGCCGGGCCGATAGAAATGCACTTTGTTCAGAGCCGGGGTTTTTGAAAGGCACTCGAGTTGAATCTCCCACGGGAAAGAACTGGAAAAACCGTTGACATAGAATTCGTTGGTGGTCTCCCCTTCGGGTTCGAGAAAAAGTTGATGGCTCTCTTTGTCTGGAAAGGTGACGATCTTGGTTTCGATACTGGGACAATATCGCGGGCCTGTACTAGTGATCTGCCCGTTGTATAGAGGTGAACGGGAGAGATTTTCTCTCATGATTTCGTGGGCCTCGGGAGATGTGTGGACGATGAAACAACTGCGGGGGTCCAGTTCTCTCCCTATTTCGGGGAGGAATGAGAACTTATGGAAATCTCGTTTTATGAGTTTCAGGTGAGGTCCTGCCACGTTGCCTATGTTTTCCCCTATGGGTTCAACGATGTCGTCGCCATCCTGCCGTTCTGTCAATGAGAAGTCGATGGATCGACCGTCGATACGTGCCGGAGTGCCTGTTTTCAGTCGCAATACTTCAAATCCGATTTCTCTCAACTGATCGGAGAGTCCTAAGGAATTCAATTCGGCAATTCTCCCTCCGGGGATCTTGACTTCCCCAAAATGCATGAGACCGTTAAGGAAAGTGCCTGCGGTCAGGATCACTTTCCGGGCCTTGAATGTTAGACCCAGAGAGGTCTTCACTCCCTCAATTTCCAATTCGCCTGAATCCGTTTTGTGGAATTCGAAGGATAGGGCAAGGTCTTGGAAGAGTTCGAGTCCGGGAGTTGTTTCGAGAATATGTCGCCAGAGAAGAGAGTATTTCTCGCGGTCGGATTGGCAGCGAGGCGACCACACCGCAGGACCTTTCGAGCGGTTGAGCATCCGGAATTGTATCGCTGTTTTGTCGGCCACTATACCCATTTGCCCACCGAGGGCATCGATTTCTCTGACGATCTGTCCCTTTGCTATACCACCGATAGCGGGATTGCACGACATTTGGGCAACCCGGTTGAGGTCGGAGGTGATCAGCAGAGTGGAGGCACCGAGTTTTGCTGCTGCAACGGCAGCCTCGCATCCCGCATGGCCGCCACCCACTACAATAATGTCATAATCGAATTTCATTTCGAGGGCTTGATGGTTTCATAAAGTTTGAGGGCTCTATCTTCAGCCGCCTCCATTACTTCCCGTTGTCCGGGCCCTTTGTCGTCGATGCCGCAAAGGTGAAGCACACCATGGACAATGACTCTGAGGAGTTCCCTGTCGTAGCTCTCTCCTATTTCTTCGGCATTGCTTCTGACTGTGTCGAGAGATATGAACAAGTCACCGCCGATTTTGTCACGCCGGCTATAGTCGAAGGTTATTATATCGGTGAAGTAATTGTGGGAAAGAAATTGAAGGTTGACCCTCAGGATTTCCTCGTCGTCACAGAAGAGATAGTTGAGGTTGCCGATTCGGCGTTGGTGGCTTGCGGCCACCTCCCCTAGCCATCTCTCAACTTTTCCGAAGTCAAGAAGGGGAAGACCCACATTTTTTGTTTCAAAGGAAATCATCCGGAGAAGGGATTGGTTATTGCAAATTTAATGCAATTTAACCTGTGTCCCTAATTTTTGACTATAATATCAACCGGCCCTTCCTTGAGGATGGAAGCCAATGATTATCGTCTGTGAGAGAGCATAATCCATGGAGAATAATCAAGAATTAATAAAATAACGAAATCTCATAGCCCTTAATTGTCTGTGAGAAGTTTGTAAACAATTGCATATCATAAAGATATATCAAAATTAAAAACTTGCTGAAAATTTTTTCAAAAAAATTAAATATTTATTGTGAACCATTTATCGCAATGCAATGTTATAATTTTACAAAATCGTTTCATGATGTTAGGTTAGTTTGAAAGTATTATGGAAACCAAATAACGGCCGATGTGAATCGTCCGTTTTTTTATGTTTAAACTAAGAGACCGTTCCCGATTTTTTAATCAGAGAACGGTCTTTCAAATCCCGGTTAAGCCGGCGGCTTGTCCGAGGAAGACTACCGACACCAGTCTGAATTAACATTTCCGATAACCCGGGCACACTTAAAAGCATCCTGAAGAGAAATGAGCGTGTGGCCACGATAGACGCGTTTGCCATTTAACTCGCCTTCATTTAAGACGAGGGCTACGCTTGGGCTGTCGTCTAATCCCATTTCGATAGGAGCATACCAACAAATTGAGTCATCTTTGGCATACCAGAATGGGATTGGTTTTACCACCCCGTTTTTCAGCTTGTCTTCCAGGATCGCGATGCTGCCTTTTAATTGACGAAGCAAATAACCATTATATTTCCTCATCAAGGCCTCCTCAGAGAGGGAATTCAATTCCTCCAGTGGCACCAAAGCCTTAAGGGTTGTGAAAAACTCATCCGGAAGGCGTTCTTGGCGCTCCACCAGGATATGATGATATTCAGGCACTATTTCCAGGGAAGGGTTAAAGATTGAAGTCGGAAACTCGGGTCCCTCCAATTCATTATTATCCATTTCGCGAACCAGATTTCGCCCCGGCCTCTCAAAACGATTGACAAAATTCAATTCTATGCCGTTGGGCAAAGTGGGATTTGACCTCACTACTAAGTAATAGGGGTCGGAGCCGTTTGTCCCAACAATTCCCGGATTTAAGGCCATGAGATTAGAGTTGCGAAAAATTTTCTTTTCTTTGACAAGTTTCTGGATCCTACTCTTGATAAAGAAAAGGAATATTTCAAAATTCTCCAGGCCTCCGCTTAAGAGACATTCTTTCTTGCATTTTTCATGCAACTCAGGAGAGATATATTTGAATATCTGATTTGTGTTCAGAACTAAGGGTTGAATGCCTTTCCCACTTTTGATTTCCTGCTCTTCGTTTGAGTTCTCAATGTTTTCCGGAGCTGAACCCTTTATTTTTTTATGAGGTATTCCATCAAGATCTATCTTTTTAATCATTTTTTTAATTTTACAGGCTTTAACCTTGTAAAGCCCAAGAAACAATTACTTTTATTTATTAACGCAGAATAAAAAGTAAATAACCGGTTATTTGAAGGATACAGGGAAAGACGTCTCAATCGCCTGCGGCATCATTTCGATGGAAGATTTCAGGAAGAAATCTTTTTAGGTATTAACACCGCTTTAAAATAAAGGGGGTCTTAGTCATCATCATCGTCCCATGCATTGGAAGGAATCTCGGGACAGTCCCAAGTGTAGCCACAATCAGGACATACGTATTCCACACCGTCGCAGTAGGCATTATCCAGAAAGCATTTAGGACACTCTACCATAACTACTTTTGTTTTTAAATTTTAGAATCACGGTCCATCCACTCAGGGATGGTAAGCCGTCGCATCAGCGTTTCTGATACGAATGCAAAATTAGTCTTTTGAGCCGAGACTATCTAAAATATGATGATAGAGTATTATTTAAATCGAGATAAGCGTAAAATAATAAAAATACAAACAAATAATAAATTGATTATAAATCTGATAAGTTGTGTTCTTCAATAAATTGGCAAATATCAGATGGCTTTAATGGTTTGGTAAGATCGCGAAACTCTCTCTCGGTCCATCGTCCACCCGTTTGGGGATGGAAGAGATCGACCATGTATCGGTCAGGCAAATAAACTCGACGATCCTTTTCGGTGATGTCGTCTTCTTTACGGGCTATCCAATTATTTTTGTTTGTAATAACTTCGATCAACATGGCGTCTTCTCCATGCGGGAGGTTGACAACAAATTCCCCCTCCATCGTCTCCCCCTCAACTTTATATGGAAGAAGCAAACCCTCCTCGCATAGAATATTGATGCGGTTTTTGATCGTATTTATGAAATCTCGCCATTTTTTTCTCTCTTTCTCTTTCTCCTTTTTTCTTTCTTCGTGATTTTCCTTCTTTTTATTATTTTCCCTATCTTCGGGAATTACTTTTCTGTAATTCTTTTTGTTGGGTTTTTCACGGATATAGTCCATCAGGTTTGTCAAAGGGCTTAACCCTTCCTGCCTGTTAAGAAAGACACGCGTCTCGCTGAAATCATTGCTCAATTCTTCCAGTTGAGCATGGCCGTGGGTGCGATAAAAATCATTGAAATGGGTGAACAGTCTAAATTCCAAGTCAAAGATGGTTGTTGTCAAGCTTTCAGCCCCCTCTTTGCGTGCCCAGATGATCCAGAAAGTGCCGTCGTTGGCGTTGTTGGTTAACTTAAGTCTTTTGGAATAGAGATTCCATTCCTCCTTTCTGCCACTACTTGTGCCGTTTCGGGCTTGGATATAATTGAAGAATTTAGTGGCCAAGCGGGCCTCTCTTTCCACAAAGGCCTCTGTAGAAACAGAATTGTCGCTTACTGCTTTGATGCCGTAATAAATCTCTACGTGGGGTTCGAAGATATTATATTCCACCAGGAATTCGTAATTGACTCCTCTTTTTTGGTCCCTTTCCACAGCGAGCCGTTTAGTGAGATGGAAGGCTCTGAATTGGAGTAGTCCTCCCTCCTTTCTTAAAAAGGTCTTCAGAGGGGCATACAAAGCCATATATTTATTGAACAGCTCATTAAGACGTGACTGCTTTTCCACCTTCTCTTCTTTGGGGAGAGAGTCGAGGGGTCCATATTCCACATTTATTTTATGGGCTTTCCGCATATATCCTTCCACCTCCGCTGCTGCAATATCCCTATCGGGGAATTTCCCGACAAACTGAAGCATCTCCTTGCAATATTGGCCTGTGTCTTGGATAGTGAAATCAAGCCGGAATTTTTCATTTATATTTTGGGGATTATTGTCTGAAGAATTTTTGGAGGAGTCCTCGGTCAAATCATCTTTCGGAGGGTTATCTAAATATGGTTCTGCAGGGATATCATCCGGAGTTTGAGATTTATAATTTTCAGGGATTGAAGAGATTTTGTCGGTGGCCTTTTTCGTTGTGGCTAATCTTTTTAGTTCTTTGGTTGTCCCCAAATTTTTAAAAATCTTTTTGACCAGGATTTTGTCTAAGGTTTGACCGGAATTAGCAAGGCGAGATAACTCCTCGTTTATTTTATCGAGAGATTTTGTAAGTATGCAATTAATGCCTTGGGGGTCAGCGTGGGGATAAAGCAGACGTGAGGCCTCATCCCAATCGGAGGGTTTCACCTTCAACCCCGTGGATTGTGATATGAGTTGACGGTTGAGGCTGCAATATAACTCTATGGTGTATGCCTTGTCGGGATCATAGTTTTTAGGTTTACGCTGATATAGTGATGCCGAAATAATCTCTCTTTTGGGACGAGGCATATGGGGGAGGATTAAATTTGTTTGTGTAAAATTATGAAAATTTTGTTGCGCATACAAACATACAAACAAATTGTCGTTAATTGAAGGAATCTTTTTGGGGGGATGTAGATAACTTTTTGAAAAATTAAACTCGAGTTTAAGAAATTAAACAGAAGATTTTTTGTAATTTTACAATCCCTAAACTAACACAGGTAAAAAAGACTTAAAGGGAATCCCCTGGCAATGGCTTCGACAGACACTTCTACCCTACCCTATCATATACCGGCTCTATTGCCGGAGGCTATAGATTTGCTTGGAATAAAACCGGGGGGAATCTATATAGACGCTACATTTGGCGGGGGCGGACATTCCCGTGCGATCCTTGAGGGGCTGGGACCCGAAGGACGCCTTTTCTCCTTCGACCGCGATCCCGATGCCTATGAAAACAGAATAGAAGATCCACGTTTCACGTTTGTGCATGGTAATTTCCGCTACTTAGAAAATTTCATGCGATATTACGGTGTTGATAAAGTGGACGGGATCTTGGCCGACTTCGGGGTTAGCTTCCATCATTTCGACACTGCAGAGCGAGGTTTCTCTTTTAGGGCCGAAGCCCCTTTGGACATGCGGATGAACCGTAATGCCGCCATGACGGCTGAGAGATTAATCGCCCAGTCTTCCGAGGAGGAGATACTTTCCATGCTTAGAAGCTATGCAGACTTGAAGAAACCCGGAGCTGTTGCCAAAGCGATAACGGCAGCAAAAGAGGGTGCCGGCATTCAGACCACTACCCAGCTTACCGAGGCTGTCTTGAAAGCCCTCGACCCTCGCCAGGAGAAGAAGGAATTGGCACAGGTGTTTCAAGCATTCCGCATAGCAGTAAATAATGAAGCAGACGACCTGCAAACGTTTTTGAATTCCGCCCAAAAGGTGCTCATGGATGGAGGACGCTTGGTCACACTGACCTATCATTCGATGGAAGACCGAATGGTTAAGAATTTTATGAAGACGGGCAATATCGAGGGTCTGGAAGACAAAGACTTTTTCGGTCATGTCAAGACTCCATGGAGAGTTTTGACACGCCGTCCGATAGAGGCCGGCGACGAGGAGGTTGGCCGCAATCCGAGGGCCCGCAGTGCAAGACTGAGAGCCGCAGAAAAAATAGAGACCGGGAAAAGTTAGAATAGGAAATGGGATTAAGGAAAAGAAAAGGTAAAGGAGGAGAGTCGCCAAAGCAGCCGGAGGCTTCTAAGAAGAAAAAAAAGAGGATTTCCGGAGTGCCGCGTGATCTTGTGAACGATGTGCGCTACGGACGCTCTCTATCGCTCGAATTCTTCCGCCAGAATGCATGGCTTTTGATGCTTTTTGTGGTGGCCATTATCGCCTTGATGGGGCTTCGTTATAAGACGAAAACTAAGATGGAGGAAATCAAGGTACTCACTGAAGAGTTGCAGCGTGCACAGAGCAGCAAGCTCCAGGAGAAAGCCTCATATATGTCGCTCATTCGAGAGGCTGAAATGAAAAAGCTCGTGGATGAAAAAAACCTTGGGCTCCAGTTTCAGGAATATCCGCCCTTCGAGCTCGAAGTGGAAAGACAATAGTGATTAGTGATTAGAGAATAGAGAATAGAGAATAGTTGAAAGTTTAGGGCTTGGGAATAATGATAATTTGAACTTTTAAATAAAATCAGAAACCTTGACTTTCCTGATTGCAAGTAAAAAACCGATTCTCCAAACCAATTATCTTCAACTCAAGCCAACACTTTCAACCCCATCACCCCAAGCAAACAACAACCAACAATAACAAGCAATAACCCACAATAACTCACAATAACTCACAATAGGAAACAAACAACTCTCTTCGGCATAAATGGCAACAAGACAGACAGTAAAAATCAGATATGGTATAGTGACAGTGGCTTTCCTTCTGTTTGGGATTGCATTGTCGGTGAAATTGTTCCATACGACAGTTGTGGAAGCCGGGGCCTGGAACGACCGTGCCCAGAAGGAACTTTCACGGACAGTGGTGATTGCTCCGGAACGTGGCAATCTCTTGGCTTCCAACGGCAATATCCTGGCGTGTAATCTGAAGGTCTACGACATTAAGCTCGACCTCCGCCATAACAAGGTGCAGGCTCAGAACCCAATTCCCTGGGCCAAGATCGACAGTCTGGCCGATTCGCTTGACTATTACTTTCCGCGGGTCAGCCATCTGCGTCAACATCCCGACACATTTGCAAAATATTCATGGCACACCAAATTGAAGCGGGAATTCGAAAAAGACCCGGATAAGCGCACCCGTTCGCTGCGGTTGGCGCGCAAACGCACCCTGGAAGATTTCGCCCAGGTTCGCAATTTTCCCTATCTCAAAGATTTCAAGGGTTCGGGCTATCGTATCCCGGTCTATAAAGAGGAGCGCAATGTCAGGATCTATCCCTATGGACGTATGGCTTTCCGAAGCATCGGAAGGGTGAATGAAAATTGGGAGACAGGAGAATTTCACGGCTATTCGGGTCTGGAAAAAGACCTTGACTCTCTGCTCTATGGCAAACCGGGAGAGGCCAAGAAGGTGGCCCTCACTTCGGGGCTTGCAAACTGGGTTTCCGAGCCGGCTGTGAGAGGCTACGATATCCTGACCACCATCGACATCGACATGCAAGACATGCTCGAGGAGGAGTTGCTCAACATCTGCAGAGACTCTCGGGCCGAATGGGGCACAGCCATTCTGATGGAGGTGGCCACAGGGGAAATCAAGGCTATATCCAACATTGAATTGCTCGACGACGGCACCTATGGAGAGGCCCTCAACCGGGCAGTCCTTCCCTTCGAGCCGGGGTCGGTGATGAAGCCGATATCTCTGATGATTGCATTTGAGGATGGCCTTGTGAAGAGTGTCAACGACTATGTGGACTGCAGCCCCTTCCAACGCACCAGTGATCCTCATGCCCCCGGGGTTAAGAATATGAAACAGGTGATAGAAATGTCGTCTAACACAGGCATCGCCCGAGTGATTTTCAGGGGCTATTCCGAAGACCCCTCCTCCTTCCACGACCGTCTGAGCTCGATCGGTTTTTTTGAACCGATGCACAGTGGCATTGCGGGCGAATGTGTGCCAAGGATCCGCAAACTTCTGCCTAAAGACTCCCGAGGCAACAACATAACCATGACGGCACGTCATCTCGACCTTGCTCGCCAGGCCTACGGCTACAACACGGAGATACCGCCGCTCTACACCCTTTCTATATATAACGCCTTGGCCAACGGAGGCCGATATGTCAGGCCACATCTTGTCCGCTCGCTCATCTCCGAGGATGGTAGAGACTCTGTGCTCCCGATAAGCTACATCCGCGACAGAATATGCACTGAGGAGACGGCAAGGAAGGTGAGAGAGTGCATCCATGAAGTTGTGTGGGGACCCCATGGAACTGCCCGCGCCGTTCAAGACGACAGGGTTGAGATAGCCGGAAAGACCGGAACGGCCTATCCAGTTGAACGGGGACAATACAACACGTCGAAACGTCGCTACGCATTCGCCGGTTTCTTCCCCTACTCCAATCCCAAATATTCATGTATGGCCTTAGTGTTAGGGCCTTCGGGCACGAGTGCCAACCGCACATCAGGCCAGGTTGTGAAAAACATAGCCCTGAAGATGTTCTCGCGCGGCATGCTCAACAATAAATCCACCTACACTGACAAGAGGGCCGAGAGTGTGCCGGTCTACATGGCATCGGAGAAATTCGAGCCTGCCGAAGTTGACCATCATTTAGGCATAAAGAGCCATAAGAGAGTGAAGAGCCAGGAGCATGGAGACCTTGCCAGAGTGCCCAATGTAATGGGCATGGATGCCCCCACGGCTGTGAAATTGCTTGAACAGAGAGGGGTTAACGTATCCCTCCACGGCTCGGGGCGTGTAGTAGCCCAGTCTCTCCCTGAAGGATCGGAAATAAAACCAGGAACCTCCATAACCTTAAGTCTTAAGATATGACGCATAAACTCAACCGTCTACTTGAAAATATAAAAGTGGTGGAACTTGTTGGTTCCACCGACAAGGAAGTCTCCTCATTGGAGAGCGATTCACGGAAAGTGGGCAAAGACGGGATATTCGTGGCCGTAAAGGGTACCACCACAGATGGCCATAAATATATTCCGGTGGTGGCAAGTGCCAATGTTGCCGCAGTGGTGTGTGAGTCGTTGCCCACCACTCTTGCACAGGGAGTCACGTATGTGAAGGTAGCCGATTCGGCGCTTGCACTGGGCCAGCTTGCCTCAGCATGGTATGGGCATCCTTCAAGCCATCTGACCTTGGTGGGAGTCACCGGCACCAATGGTAAAACCACAACTGCAACGCTTCTCTATGAGATGGCCAAACTTCAAGGTTTTAAAGCCGGGTTGCTCTCCACGGTGTGCAACTACATCGGCGACCGGAAGATTGCTTCGACCCATACTACCCCTGATCCCCTGACACTCAACAAACTGCTTGCAGAGATGGTTGACGAAGGTTGCCAGTATGCCTTCATGGAGGTGTCGTCACATTCCACGGCCCAGAAACGTGTGGCAGGTTTGGAATTCGCCGGTGGAATTTTCTCAAATCTTACACGCGACCATCTCGACTATCATCTCACTGTGGACAATTATATGAGGGCGAAGAAGGCATTTTTCGATATGCTGGGACCTGACGCATTCGCGCTTATCAATGAAGACGACAAATCGGGTCGGTTCATGGTGCAAAACACTCGAGCCAAGGTCTACACTTATTCACTGAGATCGGATGCCGACTTCCGAGGAAGAGTGATTGAGACTCGTCTAGACGGAACGTTGTTGTCGCTAAATGGCCATGAAGTTGAGGTGATGTTCACAGGCCGTTTTAATGCTTATAACCTGACGGCTGTCTACGGGGCTTCAATCCTTATAGGCTTCCTTCCTGAAAGGGTGCTTGTAGATATGAGCAAACTTGTGCCGGTGGCAGGCCGTTTCCAGCCCTTCATATCCCCTTCAGGAGTTGCAGCAATTGTAGACTACGCCCACACCCCGGATGCATTGATCAACGTGCTCGACACGATACGCAATATCGTCGGGAATATAGGAAATGTCATAACTGTGGTAGGAGCCGGAGGCAACCGCGATTCCGGGAAACGTCCGTTGATGGCCCAAGAGGCAGCCTGCCGTAGCGATTTCCTTATTCTTACCAGCGACAACCCGCGCTTTGAAGATCCCGACGCAATCATAGAGGAAATGGTGGCAGGTCTTAGCCGCGAGGAATTGCGACGCACGGAGAAAATTGTTGACCGCCGTGAGGCTATCCGCAAGGCTATAGAGATGGCTGAACCTGGAACGGTGGTGCTCGTGGCGGGAAAAGGCCATGAGACATATCAGGAAGTGAAGGGAGTGAGAAATCATTTCGACGACGCCGAAGAGGTGCGCCAGGCTTTGGAAATCAATCACCGGCAGCGATCCAATACCAACCGCGACCTCAACAATTAAACCGATACTCCAACCCGCAAACCCTAAAGACCCTTGTTCTACTATCTGTTTCAAAGTCTCCAGGATTATGATATCCCCGGTTCACGGCTGGTGGATTACATCACCTTTCGAGCCGGCTTCTCATTCACTCTGGCCATGCTGATAGCGCTCATCTTCGGGCGCAGCATTATCACACGCCTGCAAAGGCTGCAGGTGGGTGAGGTGATCCGCAATCTGGGACTTGAGGGCCAGATGAGCAAAAAAGGCACTCCGACTATGGGGGGTGTCATTATAATTCTCGCCATTTTGGTGCCATGCTTCTTGATAGGCAATCTCTCGAATATCTACATGATCCTGATGGTGGTGGCCACGCTTTGGATGGGAGCTATCGGTTTTCTCGATGACTTCCGCAAGCTGAAATACCACAACAAAGATGGTCTCAAGGGAAAATACAAGGTGACAGGTCAGGTAGGACTGGGATTACTTGTCGGCATCACAATGTGGCTCTCTCCCTCGGTTGTGATGAGTGAAAATATGGAGATTGAGAGCAAGCAGGGCCAGGATTTGATTGAGGTGGTCCATACGGGCACCTTCGAAAAGACCCCACAGACCACTATCCCCTTCTTCAAGAATAATAACTTCAACTATGAATGGCTGACAGAATGGATTCCAGATACAAATGCCGCGCAGACTATGGGGTGGCTCGTATTTGTATTTGTGGTGATTGTAGTTGTGACCGCTGTCAGCAACGGAGCTAATCTCACTGACGGACTCGACGGGCTCTGTGCTGGTACTTCGGCAATCATCGGGGTGGCCCTGGCTGTTATGGCATATTTGGGTGGCAACATAATTTATGCCGGATATCTGAATATAATGTATATTCCCGGGAGCGAGGAACTCGTGGTCTATGCAGGAGCATTTATCGGAGCCCTTATCGGCTTCCTTTGGTATAATGCCTTCCCGGCACAGGTGTTCATGGGCGACACAGGAAGTCTTACGCTTGGAGGGATTCTGGCAGTATTTGCTATCCTCATACGCAAGGAGTTGCTTATACCTTTGCTCTGTCTGGTATTCTTCCTGGAAGACCTCTCAGTGATGATGCAGGTGGGATATTTCAAATTCACAAAACGGAGATATGGCGAGGGGCGGCGCATCTTCAAGATGACCCCGCTTCACCATCATTTCCAAAAGGCCGGCGACCCCAATATCCCGAGCCTTATCAACTTCCCGACCACTCCCGTGCCGGAGTCGAAGATTGTGACTCGTTTCTGGATAGTCGGAATCTTGCTGGCTGCCCTAACATTCGTGACACTAAAAGTGAGGTAGGATTTTGGGCAAGGAAAAAAACGACAAACGATAAAAGCAAAAACATGAATAAAGAGAGACTGGTGGTGTTAGGAGGCGGCGAGAGTGGCGTCGGAGCCGCCGTGTTGGGTAAAGACAAGGGTTACGAAGTGTTTTTATCCGATTTTGGGACCTTGTCGGCCCCCTACCGCGCTATCCTTGAAGAAGAAAAGATAGATTTCGAGGAGGGTCGCCACACAGAAGAGAAAATCCTGGGAGCTGATGTGGTAGTAAAAAGCCCGGGCATCCCCCCAACAGCTCCTATTGTGGTGAAGCTAACAGAGAAGGGGATTCCTGTTTTGTCGGAAATAGAATTTGCCGCCCGTTTTTCGGATGCCAAGATGGTCTGCATAACAGGTTCCAATGGGAAGACCACCACTACCCTTCTCACTTTTCATATCTTGAAAAAGGCCGGACTCGACGTGGGTTTGGCCGGAAATGTCGGGAAGAGTTTGGCCTACCAGGTAAGCCGCGACCCACATGAAATATACGTCATAGAACTTTCGAGTTTCCAACTTGAAAATATGTATCGGTTCAAGGCCAATATCGCCGTGATTTTAAATATCACTCCCGACCATCTCGACCGTTACGACCATAAGATGGAGAACTATGCAGCAGCCAAATTTCGGATTCTGCGCAATCAAACCAAGGATGATTTCTTTATTTATTGGCAAGACGACCCCCTGATTCGCGAGCAAGTGATGAAGGTGCAAGGTGAAGCCATGCGGCTCCCCTTCGGTCTTACCGACGAGGGAGAAACGGCAGCCTTCGTAGATGATGGAATCCTGCGTTTCTCCACTCCCATGGATGTCTGGGAAATACCGCGCGACCGTCTGGCATTGCCCGGGTTGCACAACCTCTACAACTCGATGGCCGCAGGCCTCTCGGCTATTGCCCTAAATATCCGGAAAGAGAGCATCCGCGAGGCTCTCGAAGACTTTGAGGCTGTGGAACATCGGTTGGAATTCGTCACAGAAATCGATGGAGTGAGCTATGTCAATGATTCCAAGGCCACCAATGTTAATTCCACATGGTATGCTCTCGAAAGCATGACCACTCCCGTGGTCTTGATCTTGGGGGGCAAAGACAAGGGCAACGACTATTCAGAAATAGAACCGCTTGTTAGAGAGAAAGTGAAGGCTATTGTCTGTATGGGTCTCCATAATGAAAAAATAATCGAATTTTTCAAGGGGAAGGTGCCGGAAATCCGCGATACCCATAGCCTCAAGGATGCCCTCACAGCTTGTCGGCAACTCTCAGAGGCGGGCGACACTGTGCTCCTCTCCCCTTGCTGCGCAAGTTTTGACCTTTTCTCGAGCTATGAGGATCGCGGAAGGCAATTCAAGGAGGCGTTGACAAATAAGAGATGAAAGTAGTGCCGAGTGCTGAGTGCCAAGTGCTGAGTGATGAGTGCATAGAGCACAGAGCACAGTGCATAGTTTTGGAAATAGTTTTAAGCTGTTAAGAACTGTTGAAAAATCGATCAACGAGAAACGATCAACGAAAACCTAAATCCGTAAACCGCAAACCGAAAACTGTAAACCGCAAACCGAAAACTGTAAACCGCAAACCGAAAACTGTAAACCGAAAACCGTAAACCGAAAACTGTAAACCGAAAACCCCAACCCCTAATGGCAGAATCCATAATCCTACATGAAACGATCGATGGTCAGGAGCCCCAGACCAAGAAAACGGCATCAAAACCCGTTGCTAAAGTGCGTCGTGCCGACCCATATATTTGGGGCATTTATATCGCCTTGCTCGTGGTCTCCGTGATTGAACTTTTCTCGGCCTCCAGCACAGAGGTCTCTGCCGCCAATGTATACATGCCCCTCATTCGCCACGGTGTGTTCCTAATTTTAGGTTTGGGGCTTGTGTTGGCAATCCAGAATGTCCATTATAAATATATCAGCCATTTCGCCATGTTGATGGCCCTCATCTCCTTAGGCCTGCTTTTGCTCTCGAATTTCGTGGGGGTAGAAATCAACGGAGCGCAGCGAGCCATCAAGATAGCAGGCTTTACCATCCAGCCGGCCGAAATAGTGAAATACACAGTCGTAATCCTCTTGGCCCGCATCTTGGGAAGGGAACAGAAGGGGGGTGGTATCTCAACCCGAGGAGTGGTTTATTCGGCTCTGGTGACTGCAGTTTTTGCGGCGTGTCTATGGAAAAACGGACTCACCAACACCCTACTCCTCTTCCTTGTCAGCGTCGCGATGTTTTTGATCGGTGGGATGAAATGGAAACAGTTTTTCATCGTCATAGCGATTTATTCCGTATGTGCCGGAGGCCTATATATGGTGAAATACCAAGATGATGAAGAAGACGAGATCGAGATGGTGAAAGACGACCGCACCGACACTCAGAAGGGGCGTATTAAAAGGTTTATAGAGGGGGTCAGTCCAGATGATGAAATCGACGATTTCAACCGTCAGGTGATTTTCTCCAAAATAGCGCAGGCCAACGGGGGAGTCTTTGGTCAAGGTCCCGGCAATTCCCGCGAAAGCGCCAGACTGCCGCTGGCATTCTCAGATTATATATATTCAATAATTGTAGAAGACACGGGTCTTGTGGGTGGTATCGCCCTCCTTATTCTATATATGAGTCTTGTGGCCCGAGCGGGGCGTATAGCCTATAATTGCTACAATGCCATTCCCAGTTTCATGATTATGGGCTGCGCGGTCTTGATAGTCTTGCAGGCCCTGGTTCACATGGCTATTGTGACGGGCCTCTTTCCGGTGAGCGGTCAGCCCTTGCCTCTGATATCGAAGGGAGGCACATCGGTGCTGGTGATGTCAGCTGCAATCGGCACAATGTTGTCGGTGAGCCGTTTTGCCGTCACCACCAAAGATAAGAAACAAATCAGGGCCGAGCAGAAGGAACTCCCGGAAGACATGCGCACAGTCAATTATTCAAATATCGAAACGAAATGACAGAAAAGAGGGTCAATCAAACCGGGACTACAGAATCGCCCGGAGGAGCAGCCGGCAAAAGGCGTCCGAGAATCTTGGTTAGCGGCGGGGGCACAGGAGGTCATATCTTCCCGGCTCTCTCGATAGCCGATGAGCTTCGCAAAAGTCTGGATGCAGAAATTCTTTTCGTGGGTGCTGAAAACCGCATGGAGATGACCCGAGTGCCCGAGGCCGGATATAAAATAATCGGCCTCCCCGTGGCCGGATTCAACCGGAAAAACCTCTTGAAGAATTTTCAAGTGGTCATGAAGTTGCTCTCAAGTATGGGGAAAGCCCGAAAGATTATCCGCGACTTTAAGCCTGAGGTGGTTGTAGGCGTGGGTGGATACGCTTCAGGCCCCGTCTTGAAGGCTGCCCAAAAGGCTGGTATCCCGACTCTTATCCAGGAACAGAATTCTTATGCGGGAGTGACGAATAAGCTGCTTGCTAAGGGTGCCGATGCAATCTGTGTGGCCTACGACGGCATGGAACGCTTTTTCCCGGCAGAGAAAATTATAAAGACCGGCAACCCCATACGCGAGCGTCTCCTCTCGGAGAAACTCACCCGTAAAGAGGCTTTGGAATCCTTCGGACTCTCGCCCGACCGTAAGACACTCTTGGTGGTGGGTGGAAGCCTGGGAGCCCTAACCATCAACGAAAGCCTTGAGAAAGGACTGAAAGATTTGGTTGCCAATGGAATACAAGTAATATGGCAGACAGGCAAGAATTTCGGCAACCGAGGAGCAGAGGCAGCGAAGGGTTTAAAGGGAGTGGTGGTGACGCCGTTTATCACAGATATGGCCGCTGCCTATAGAGGTGCAGACCTCGTGGTCTCAAGAGCCGGAGCGGCTTCCATCAGCGAACTTCAGGCCCTTGGGAAGCCTGCCATTCTAGTGCCTTCTCCAAATGTGGCTGAAGACCATCAGACCCATAATGCCCGAGCCCTCTCCGACAGAGGGGCTGCCATACTCGTGACAGATGCAGAGGCTCGCCAAAGGCTAATAGGGGAGGCTCTGTCTTTGATCGCCGACCCGGCGAAACTTAAGGAAATGTCAGAGAAAATATCAGCCATGGCAATCACCGGCTCGGCACAAAAAATAGCTCAAAAAGTAACCACCCTCCTATCTTGACCACCCATGACCCAATTAAAGGAAAATGCCTATTTCATAGGAGCCGGAGGCATCGGCATGGCAAACCTGGAGCGTTATCTCCTCAGCAGAGGGTGCCACGTGGCGGGCTATGACAAGACCCCCTCTGAGCTAACGAGGCAACTTGAAAAAGAAGGGGTCTTGATGACCTTTACTGATTCTCCCTCGGAAATACCCACTGGATTCCGCAACCCTGACACCACTTTCGTGGTATTCACCCCGGCCGTCCCTTCGGATAGCCCTATTCTCAATTGGTTTCGCGAAAAGGGTTTCGAGGTGATGAAACGTTCCGAACTTCTGGGGAAAATCACGCGTCAAAGCAAGAGTATCTGCGTGGCAGGATCACATGGTAAGACCACGACCACCAGCATGATTGCCAACATCTTGCGTCAATCGAGGGTGGGTTGTAATGCTTTTCTCGGAGGTATCCTTAGGAATATCCAGAGTAATCTGGTGGTGTGTAAGGGATCTGAATGGAGTGTCATCGAGGCGGATGAATACGACAGAAGTTTCCATCGTCTGACCCCTACCATCGCTGTGGTGACTTCGGTAGACCCCGACCATCTCGACATTTATGGCGACGAAGAGGGATATCTGGAGGGATTTGCCCACTTCACGTCTCTCATCCAAGAGGGTGGCTCGCTCCTCCTCCACACCGGGCTGAAGCTCCGCCCACGACTTAAACCGGGAGTTGCCCAAATGACCTATAGCGGAGGGCCCGAAGGCGACTGGCATGCTGAAGACATTAGCTATGGGGAAGGAAAGATAACCTTCACTCTGGTGGGTCCCTCTCAAAGAATAGAAGGGTTGTCGCCCGGGGTGCCTGTAGAGATAAATATCGATAATGCAGTGGCGGCGGCAGCAGCCGCCCTATTGGCAGGAGCTACCCCGGAAGAGGTGAAAAAAGGACTTGAGGAATTCCGTGGTGCCAAACGTCGCTTCGAGATTCTACTCGACGGCTCTGAGACCGACTCGGTGCTTATCGATGATTATGCCCATAGCCCCAATGAAGTGAGGGCCTCGATCAGATCCGTGAAGCGTCTTTATCCGGGGAGGAAACTCACAGTGGTGTTTCAACCCCATCTCTACACCCGCACTCGTGACTTTGCCGAGGGATTTTCCGAGGCACTTTCAGAAGCCGATGGAGTCATCATGCCTGAAATATATCCGGCACGCGAACTCCCGATTCCGGGAGTGGATTCTCAGCTAATACTCGATCGAGTGGAATGTGGCGACAAAACCTT
This sequence comes from Muribaculaceae bacterium, assembly GCA_022509125.1. Lineage (GTDB taxonomy): Bacteria > Bacteroidota > Bacteroidia > Bacteroidales > Muribaculaceae > Lepagella. Next base: position 54,166 of record JAFLTU010000007.1, read on the forward strand.
TTGTGAACGTAAAGATTTGTTGAATCTGATAAAAAGTCGTAAATTTGACATACTTATGACGCTTGGAGCAGCCGACATAGACGTGCTCCTCCCCGAGATCACTGAAATTTTAAAACAACAACAAGGGAAAGGCCGGAAGGCGAAGACAGACAATGGTTAAGAAGATATTGGGATGGACGATTTTGACCCTTCTGACAGGCTATGTGGTTTTCGCCGCGATCTGGGCCCATGGGGAGGCCGCCAAGAATTCTTGCAAGGGCATCGACGTGCAGATTTCCGAGGGATATGCCGCCGACTCCATTAGCCGCAAGGGAGTGATCGCAGAAATCAAGCGATACCCGGAGCGGATTGTGGGGGCTCAGATCCCGACAATCGACACCAAGAAACTTGAGAACTATCTGAAATCGTTTCCTCAGTTTGAAGATATCACATGCAGTTTTTCCACCGACGGGCGGCTGAAGGTGAGAGTCACTCCCATGGTGCCGGAGTTAAGGATATTTGAAGACACCTTGAGCTATTATATCAACAAGGATGGGAAACGGATAGTGTCGAAGGCCGGATATTTTGTGGATGTCCCGGTTGTTAGCGGACGTTTCAACGACAAGTTCAGGCCTCAGGATGTCTTGCCGGTGACACGTTTCATAGCCTCCGATCCCCTCCTCTCCAGGCTCGTGGGGATGGTCAGAGCCGAAGGTCCCGACAATATTCTGCTGGTGCCTCGGATAAACGGGCATGTAATCAATTTCGGCGACACCGCCCGTCTGGCTGAGAAACGCGATGCCCTCGTAGCGATCTATCGGAGAGTGCTCCCTTACAAAGGTTGGGAAGAATACGACACAATCTCCGTTAAATTCAGGGGGCAAGTGGTGGCTACACGTCGTAACAAGGCCCCGCGCCATAACACTGTCGTGGAGTTTGAAGAAACCGACATGGAGGAATCAACTTTGCCCGAAGTGGAGATATGAGGTGATAAAACGATAAACCGAAAAACTGAAAAACAGATAAACCAAAACCGGGATAATGAACGAAAGATATATAGCAGCCATCGAGGTAAGCACCTCAAAGATCATAGCAGCCATCGGGAAGACCCGGGGCACGGGCACACTGGAGATTGTGGCAGTCGAGAGTGAACCGACCCCTGAAGGGGGTGTCAGATATGGCATTATCCAGAATCTGGAAGAGACTTATTCATCGGTATCGCGCCTGTTCAGCCGTATCGAGCAGCGTCAGAATGTCCACCCCAGGAAGGTTAGAGGTGTGATTGTGGGGCTTGGAGGCCGTTCGCTTAAGAATATCACCAAAGAGGTTTCGTTAAATTTGCCCGAGGATACTGAAATCGACGACCAGATTTTGGAGCGGCTGCGCAACGAGGCCTTCCACTCCGCTATCGACAACACCTTAGAGGTGGTCGACGCCGTTCCGAGAGTTTTTCGTGTCGGCAATTCCGACACATCATCGCCCAAGGGTATGGTTGGCAATCATATCAGTGGCGTTTTCGACCTTATTGTTTGCCGTCCGGAACTGAAGAGGAATATCCGGCGCACAATAGTCGACAAACTTCATCTTGAGGTGGATGGGTTTGTGGTTACGGCCATGGCAACGGGCCATCTGATTCTGACTCCCGAAGAGAAAAGGCTTGGCTGCATGCTCGTGGACATGGGGGCGGAGACCACCACTGTCACTATCTATCAGAAGGGTGCGCTCCATTATTTTGCTACCCTTCCGATGGGGGGCAGCAACATCTCTCGAGACATAGCTTCGCTTGGGGTAGTGGATGCCAAAGCGGAAGAGATAAAAATCACTTCCGCAAATGCCCTCGTGGAACATAATGTGCCTAATCTTAGCATCAACACTCTCAAACTCTCCGATATTTCTAATATGGTGGTTGCTCGTAGCGAGGAAATTGTTGCCAATATCATCGAACAAATTGAATATGCGGGCATAAAGGATTCCGACCTGCCGGGAGGAATTATATGTATAGGAGGAGGATTCCGACTGAAGGGTATGATTGAGTTATTGGAGATGCAGAGCGGCTTGAATGTCCGCCGAGGCACATTGCCCGACTATGTAAAAATCGACGATGCTCGTGCTAACGGAGTTGAAATTGCCGAAGTGGCAAGCGTGCTCTATGCCGGCGCGACCCTCTCTGACAAAGAGAGTCTGATTACTCCAGAGCGGCCCCCGATGCCCACCAACGGGGAATTGCCTCTCGAAATCGATGAAGATCCAAAACCGTCGAAACCTGCGAAAGCGCAAAAGACTCGCCCCAATATCTTCGAGAAGATGGGTCGGGGACTCGCCAATATATTCGGAGGTCCTGAAGACGATGACTCTGATTTGCTGGAATAAATTCCCGCTGAGACATAAAACTTATTGAAAGGTAAACTAAAACTGAAAAAACCGGAAACCATAAACCATAGACCACATGGATAATATGCCTCTTGAAGCAGACAAGATAGTGGGCGACACCGGAGCCTCCCTGATTAAAGTGATAGGAGTGGGCGGAGGTGGCAGCAACGCTGTCAATTATATGTATAAACAGAAAATCCCGAAGGTGAGGTTTGTGGTTTGCAACACCGACCGACAGCACCTTGAAGATTCGCCTGTGCCTCAGAGGGTGCTGTTGGGTGAAAACATCACCCATGGGCGAGGAGCCGGCAACAAGCCGGATGTGGGTAGGAAATGCGCCGAAGAGAGTGCCGAAGAGATAAAAGAACTCTTCAACGACGGCACAGAGATGGTGTTTATCACGGCCGGCATGGGTGGAGGCACGGGCACCGGAGCCGCCCCAGTTATCGCCCGGCTTGCAAAAGAGGCCGGAATGCTCACAATCGGAATCGTAACCCTTCCCTTCATGTTTGAGCTCGAGCAGAAGATTCTCAAGGCCCTCGACGGTGCCAACGAGATGAAGAAACACGTAGACGCCCTTCTGCTCATCAACAATGAAAACCTCATAGAGCTCTATCCCGACCTCAATTTCTTCAACGCTTTCGAGAAGGCCGACGACACGCTTGCCAATGCGGCCCGAAGCGTCTCCGATATCATCTCCGAGCGCTGTTATATAAATGTAGACTTCGAAGACGTGCGCACAACCCTCAAGGAGAGCGGCACGGCTATAATATCCACTGCCTACGGGGAGGGAGAGCACCGCATTTCCGACGCCATTCACAATGCTCTTCATTCTCCATTGCTCAAGAGCCATGACATCTACACCTCCAAACGGCTCCTGCTTAAATTTGCCTGCTGGAAAGATTCCCCAAATGCGCTTAAGGCCCAGGAACTCGGAGAAATCAACCATTTCACCTCCAAACTCGATGGAAATATCGACGTGAAATGGGGTGTGGCCGACGACCCCTCGCTCGGTGATAAAGTCAGGGTGACAGTCCTCGCCTCCGGCTTTGATGTAGACGTCACCCTCCGCGACGACGACAAAGAGGAAAAGAAGGTGATAGTGTTCGACGGTGCCAAGAAAACCAAGGATGAACGCGACTCGAAGACTAAAAACGATGACTCGGAGCGTATCGCTGAGATATACGGCAACGACAAGGTGATGAAACAACGGCGCAACGCTGCCCGCGTGAAATATGCAGTGCTGACCCCCGATCAGTTCGACGACCATCAGGTCATAGCTATGATTGAAAACAGCCCTACATTTAATCGCGCGCCCCGTTTCAACGAGGAATTAAAGAAGCTCTCTGCTACCCCGGCACCCGATAAACCCTCCGCCTCCTCTTCGGCGGAAAAAGAACGACCGGAATCTCAGAACACTAATACAATCTCCTTCGGGGATTAATAAAAGAATTCGGGAGGAAAGAATAATATGACTGCAGAAAAATTCCGAATGGTGGCCAAGACATTTGAGGGACTCGAGGATGTGCTCCGCGACGAACTTATCGAGCTTGGAGGCGAAAATGTAGAGATAGGTCGCAGGATGGTGTCTTTTGAGGGAGACCGGGCAATGCTCTACAAGGCTAATCTATGTTGCCGCACGGCATTGCGTATTCTCAAACCCATTGTCATGTTTGAGGCCGACACGACCGATGCTCTCTATGATTATCTCCGCGACCTCGACTGGGAGCAATTCATGGAGCCCGACTCCACTTTTTCGGTGGATTCAACGGTATTTGGCGAGGAGTTTACCCATTCAAAGTTTGTGACCTATAGGGTAAAAGATGCCATCGTCGACCATTTCCGAGACAAGGCCGGCAAAAGGCCCTCGATTCGGCTGGAGGGTGCCGACCTGATTTTCAATGTGCATATCTCGGGCAACAGGGTGACCCTCTCGCTCGATTCCAGCGGCGAGCCCCTCTTTAAGAGAGGCTACCGAGTGGAACAGACCTCGGCTCCGATCAATGAGGTGCTCGCTGCAGGCATAATCCTCAAGACCGGATGGCGCGGCGACTCCGATTTCCTCGATCCCATGTGTGGCAGCGGCACGTTCCTGATCGAGGCGGCACTGATCGCAGCTAACATTAACCCCGGAATTTATCGCGAGCATTTCGCTTTCGAGAAATGGAAAGACTTCGACAAGGATCTTTTTGAAGAACTCTATAACGACGATTCCGCCGAAAAAGAGTTCCGCTATAAGATTTTCGGGGGAGATATCGACCCGGAGGCAATAGCGGTGGCCCGTAAAAATGTGAAGTCGGCTCGTGTGGAGGATATGGTGGAACTTGCCTGCCAGCCCCTCACAGACTGGGAAGCCGACACAGCCGAAGGTATTATCGTCACCAATCCGCCCTACGGAGAGCGCCTCCGACCGGCAAATCTTTCCACTCTCTATCGGGAGATAGGCTCCACGCTCAAAAACCAATTCCAGGGATGGCATGCCTGGATAATCGGCTACCACGACGAGCAGATGAAGGAAATCGGGCTGAAACCTTCAGTGAAGATCCCTCTCTATAATGGCAACCTTGAGTGCACACTGCGGGAATATGTAATGTTTGATGGATCCTATTCCCAGTTTAAGGCAGAGGGGGGCACCGTGGCCAGCGAGGCCTCTGAACGTCGAAAGAACGAGGGTCCTCGTAAGGTGCGTCATATTTCAGACGATGAATGGAGGAAGGAGAGTCGCAAATTCAACCGCGACAACGGCTTCAAGGATAAACCCAAAGGCTCTTTCAAAGGACGCTCCGACGGATTCCGCGACGATAAAGGGGGAAAAGAGCGTTTTCGTGACAAAAAAGGACGTTCCGACGGATTCAGCGACAAGCGGGGTCGTGACGGCAGATTTAGCGAAAATAAAGGCAAATTCGGGAAAGGAAGGCCCGATTTCGGAAGAAACAATGGCAGAAGCCAAGGGGGGCCATCCGTGACCTACGATCCTCGCAATTCAAAGGGACCGCGTCTCCCTAAAGATTCTGAAACCTCGATCAATCCCGTCTATTTCCGGAAGAGGAAGGGAAGAGGAGACGAGGGATCAGAGACCGAGGATTAGGCCTACTGCGACAAAAGACTTATTCGGGATTTGAGTTTTGGGATTTGAGTTGAGAGAATCATCCGGGCTCGGGAAGACCGGCGTGGCGTTGGCTGCGCTGGCTGCCTTTACCATGGCTCTCTTGAGTTTTCTCTTCCATCCTGTTGAAATCACTCCCCTCCAATATGGCATTTGCCTCCCTTCACCCGACTCTTGGGATTTTGCCCCTCTTTGGTCGTGGATTGTCAATACTCTTCTTATAGGGTTGATAGCCTTGTTGCTGTTCTTAGTCAACAAAAGCTATAACTTTGTGCGCACCACGGAACCGGTGCTTGTGGCTCTTTTCTTACTGATGGCCACATCTGGACCGGCCTACACCGAAGGGATAAACGCTTCGGTGATTTTGTGTCTGGCGAATGTGGTGGCATTGGGTGTCATTTTCGACTCCTACGACTCTCGCAATGCCACTCGGGAGATGTTTACGCTCGGAATTCTCATCGGAATCGGGATGATGGTGCAATATGCCTTTTTTCCGATGGCCTTTCTCTTTATCCTATGGGCACTTTTTATGAAAGTGCTTAGAATCCGGGAGACTCTGGCATATATCGTGGGTATTCTATGCCCTTACTGGATTGCCCTTGGCACAGGATGGCTATCATTTTCGGAGTTTCATTTTCCCTCGCTTAGCCCACTTTTCACGGAGGGGCAAGACCCTTCCGAATTCTTCATTATGCTTATAGGCATCGGGCTCGCCACTGTGATGGGTTTCCTGATGGCTCTGGTGAATTCAATTAAACTCTATGCCGGGAATTCAAAGGTGAATGCCATGAACCTTTGTGTGACGACACTGGGAGCAACTGCGATTCTGTGCATTTTGTTTGATTTTGACAATATGCATGCCTATGTGACCACTCTATATCTGGCGGCGACAGTGCAGGTGGCCAATGTCTGCGCTCTTTGGAATCCGCGTGAGCCTTGGCTCGTGACTGCAATTCCCGGAGTATGTTACATTGCGCTTTTCGTTTGTAGCCTTTTGCTTTGAGTTTAGAAATTTTTCACCTACGACAAAAGATTTGGTGATTGGGGAGGAATTGAGGAAGGATTTTAAAATATGGTAATAATAGTTGACTCAGCCGTGCCCTTTATGGAGGGTCGACTTCCGGGAGAAGTGGAGTTAAAGCCTCTTCCGGGAGATAAAATCACACCGGAAGCGATCCATGATGCCGATGCCCTGATTGTCAGGACACGCACTCGTTGCGACCGCCAACTCTTGGAAGGAAGCAAGGTGAGGCTCGTGGCGACGGCAACGATCGGCACGGATCATATCGACATCCACTGGTGTGAGTCCAATGGAGTAAGGGTATGCAATGCCCCGGGATGCAACGCACCGGGTGTAGCCCAATATGTGTGGTCGGCCCTTTTGAGAAGCGGATTCAACCCTAAGAAACATACTCTTGGAATAGTGGGTTATGGTCATGTAGGTCAGATTGTGGCGCAGTGGGGAAGACAGATGGGAGTGAGACTCTTGATCAACGATCCCCCTCGACAGGCTTCCGGACTGCAAGATGCAGACTATCTACCACTCCGGGAGGTATTGCAAAATAGTGATGCCGTGACGCTTCATGTTCCTTTGGATGAAACCACCCGGGGGTTGATATCGGCTGAAGAACTATCACTCATGAAGCCGGGGGCAATCTTGGTGAATACCTCGCGTGGTGGAATAGTGAAGGAGTCGGATCTGAAACCACTCCTGAAATCGGGGAGCTTAAAAGCCATTGTAGATGTGTGGGAAAACGAGCCCGACTATGACCGGGAATTAGCCGGCATGGCTCTGTTTGCCACCCCGCATATCGCAGGATATTCCGCCGAAGGAAAAAAACGGGCCACGGCCATGTCTCTCCGGGCCCTATCGCAGGAATTGGGTATCCCTGTAAATCTCTCGGGTCTCGAATGTATTCCCTCAATTGATGGACCGATAAAGCCATCCATTATCCTCGATTCCTACGATCCCTCTCTCGATTCCCTAACCCAAACACCAACAAAAAATCAATTCGAGACTCTCCGCAATAACTATAATTATCGTCACGAACCGTTTTTCTCATGAAATATTACACAGTTTTCAAGGGTTTCAGTCCCGGAGTATATGAAGATTGGGATGAGGTGCAGCTTCAAATCCATGGTTTCCCCGGTGCACTTTTCAAAAGTTTCTCAACCAAGGAGGCGGCAGTAGAGGCCTACAGGAATTTTACGGGCACAGAAGACCGTGAGGAATTGGCCCGGCTCATAACTTCAGCCAATCGTCCCGTAACCCCGCCTCCCATGGATTCTTCGCGCAGCAACCCGGAGGTGGACTGGGATGCCTGGGCAGTGGATGCCTCTTGTCTGGGAAATCCGGGCATAATGGAATATCGCGGGGTGAATTTGAAGACCGGGGAGGAGATTTTCCGAGTTGGGCCCTTCGAGGATGCCACAAATAACATAGGGGAGTTTTTGGCCCTTGTGCATGCCATGGCTTTGATGGCAAAAACGGGGGATTACCATAATATATATTCAGACTCGAGGACTGCCATGAGCTGGTGGAGAAACCGTAAAGTTAAGACAACATTGCAGCCCACCCCTCGCAACGAAAAAGTGTTTGAACTTCTGGCAAGAGCATCCGCCTGGATCAATGTCCATCAGTTTCCCATGAAGGTTTCCAAATGGCAAACGGAGCGTTGGGGTGAAATCCCGGCTGACTTCGGTCGAAAATGATGAGACAGAATACATAATAAAGGTAGTGGGTCGGAAAAATATGGATGAAAACACCGGGGAAAAATTATCTCGTGAAATAAGGGAGGATGTAAGGAGTGTCCTTCTATCAGCGGGGGCTGTCGCGGTGGGATTTTCCGAGGCAGGCGATATATCTATGGGTGTGGCGGAAGACTATGAGCGATGGATAGGGGAGGGTTGTCATGGGGAGATGGGATATCTTGAGAGGCATGTCCCTCTGAGACTCAACACCGACCATGTGCTCCCCGGGGCCAGGACTGTGATTTCGCTCGCCTACAGTTTCCGTCCTAAAGAATGGCGCGACGAATCGTTGCCCTATATTTCGGCATATGCTTACGGTCCAGATTATCATGTTGTCCTCCGCGAGATTTTTAATCCGGTCATTGCCCGGTTGAAAGAGGAGTTGGGAGGCAAATGGCGTCTCTGCATCGACTCGGCTCCGGTTGCGGAACGCTATTGGGCGCTTAAGAGTGGGATAGGGAAGAGGGGTTTGAATTGTGCGGTGATAGTGGATGGGTGTGGTCCTCTCTGTTTTCTGGCCGAAATCTTGACCACGATAGAAATTCCACCCGACAGAGGAGTGACTGAAGAGACAGACGCGTCGGATTTGGTTGCAGGATGGTGCTCTCGTTGTGGTCGGTGTCTGGAAGTCTGTCCCACGGGAGCTCTTCGTGGCGATGGCACAATGGATGCTCGCCGCTGCATCAACTATCTGATGATCGAGAAGAAGTCGCCCTTGACTGAATCCGAGCAAAAGATTGTGGATTCCCCTCCGGGCCATCTCTTGGGGTGCGACCGCTGTCTGAAGGTGTGCCGGATGGGCTTCGCCACGGAGAAGCCGTGTCTATGTTTTTAAACATGCTGGTATATTGAGGAGAAACCGTTTTTTAGACTTATATTTGCTTGTTAAAGCATTTTGACGCATCCTGAAAATGGATGGGCGTCGGCCGATAAAACTCTTACCTTAAAATCTACCATGAATTTGGTGAGTCGTAACTATTTGAATGTTAACTTTTTAATCAGGATGGGGATTTGGAAAATCCGCTTCCACAAAAATCGCAAAATAGACTCACCGGGCCCCAAGGGTCTAACACGAAGCAAATTTCAACTTGAATTCGAGGGAGCGACTGCTTGATGCAGTCGTCTCCCTCTTTTTGTTTTGTCTCGATTCTTACTTTACATCAACTTTAATAATTAACCAAATCTATTAACCATGAAAAAACTTTTACGAAACCTGTTGTGCGGAGGAACCTTGGCCGCAATGGCCATGAGCGCCAATACCGCCAACGCCGCCGATGACAACCTTTATGTTGTTGGTGACTATGTAAATGGTGAGAGTTGTTGGAATTTTGATGACTCAAGTCGCAAAATGACCTATAATTCCTCATCCAATACTTATACTTGGACTGGAGAAACTCTAGGAAATAACTTCAAGTTAGCTACTTCGAATTGGAGTACATACAATCTAGGTTCAAATGGGGGTAAGCTATCTCTCTCTACGGCTTATTCACCTGCCAAGGGAGGACAGAGTAACATTCAATTTGCACAAGACGGTATCTGTTATTCCCCGACAATAACCTATAATGTATCTGCTAATACCATAACTATAACCGGTACGATGAAGACTCTTCCCACAGAGTCAGAAATGTTTGGCGAATATGTCTATGTTATTGGAGACTTTAATAATAGCTGGGCATTGAATACAGATTATGCGTTGCCCAAAACTTCGAATGGTGTTTATTCAGGAACTATTTCCATACCTGAAATGACATCCAATTATTTCAGAATCTTTTCTTCAATAGAATATGGCTTTAATTCCTACACCTATGGTCCCTCGGCTAATACTAAAGTAAACACTAGCAGTACATATAGTGGAACTGCTACTTACAATTCTTCCGGGAGTTGGTATTTGGAAAATTGGCCGGGTGGAACTTTGGAAATTACATTCACAGCTTCCACAAGAGCAATCTCCATCAAAATGACAGAAGGAACAGTATATCCTGAGGTTGCCTATCTTCCGGGTAATTTTAATAGCTGGGCCCAAACGCCGGAAGCATATAAAATGACTTCTACAGAGCAGAATCCGGGAATTTTCTCGGGGACATTCACCATTCCCGCTACAGTTGACTACAACGGAGAGACCGGTCTATGGCCACAGTTCAAGGTTTATAACGGATTTGCTTGGGTAGGAACAGCAGATTCCACAACTCAAGATTCAGGTGGTAAAGGTGATTTGGCAGTAACTCTTCAGGATGGCGTTGAGAAGGTTTTAAATACAAGCACAAGCTCTGATGCCGCAAACTGGGTTCTTGAAGACTGGAACGGAGGAGATATCACTTTCACTTATGATTATGACAAAAAGACTCTTACTCTTCTTTGGGAGGATAAGCCTGTTGTTCCGGAGGAGCTTTATTTCGTTGGAGATGTCTATGCATATAATAATGGTTTAGGGGCATCTTGGGATTCCACCAGTCCTTATGCCTTCACCAACAATAATGACGGCACTTTCACAATTAAAGGCGTCGAATTGAAAAACGGAGGCACTTCCTATTTCAACTTCATCACTGCAACCGGTACTTGGACTGACCTCGAAGCAGGCGAGCCCTTCCGTTATGGTCCTGAAACAGATGATGCCACAGCCAATGCTGTTACAGTAGGCACTTCGGTAGATATGACTCTTCTTGCCGCTTCAACCGGTAACTCATGGAACATCGCTGACGGTGTCTATGACTTCACCGTGAACTTCAACACCAAAATTCCCACATTCACAGCCACCGCTTCACAGACCGAGCCGTTCATTCCGGCAATCACCATACCCTCGGCTCTCTATTTGATCGGTAACCTTGCCTCTACCGAAGGCGAATGGGTGCTTGACGAATCACCTCAATTCACCCTTACCCAAACCGGTGTATTCATCATGAATAAGGTGGAATTCGTGGCCGTCGATGACAACGACCTGGCATTCTTCGGGCTTGCAAATATTCAGACTGAGACAAATGATGAAGAGGCTTGGAAAGAAATCAACAACCTCCATCGTTACGGACCGGCCACAGCCAATGAAGAGGTAGCTCTCTCACCCGAGACCAACAAGTTGAACTGGTCAACCAACAACTCATGGGCTATCGATCCGGGCGTATACAACCTCGTGGCGGATTTCAACACTTTGACTCTCTCAATCGAGGCAGTCACCGAGGGTGGCGACGACCAGACACCAGACGAAGAGGATGGAGCTGTAGCCCTATACTTGCGCGGTACATTCAACAACTGGGGTGCAACAGACGACTATCTACTCAAGAACTCCGAGGAGGCTCCCGAAATATACACTGGCACATTCTATATTCCGATGGACGACGATGTGCAGTTCAAGATTGCAGATGCTACTTGGGGCACCAACAATTATGGTGCAGAATCTGTTGAAGCCGGCCAAATTGCTATCTACAGCGATCAGCTATATACCACCACTCTTAAAGATAATGGTTCCAACCTGACGATCACCAACTGGGGTGGCGGCAATCTCGTAATTACTTTTGACCTCGATACACTTAAACTCACAGTAGAGGGTCCCGACCAGACAGGCATCGCCGGCTTTGGCAGCGCTCTCAATGGTGATGAGTCCATATATAATCTGCAAGGTGTGCGCGTAGACAGCAACCGAATGACACGTGGCCTCTATATTATAAACGGCAAGAAGGTGATGGTGAAATAATATCTCCCACCTCTCACACTCCCTTGCTATTCAGGGAGATTATATAATTTGGTAATTAATTTGGAAGGAGGGGAAACTGCAGTGATGCGGTTTCCCCTCCGCATTTTTTCTTCCCCCGTTGGTGGTGTTTTGATTCAAGGAGGGGATAGGAGAAGGGGGTTTACATCCTTCTTTCACATTTATAAATATATTTTAACATATTTTTATTTGACTAATATCCAATACATTAATTCTTCAAAAATCCTTAAATACTGATCCATAATACGCCTACACTTGCAACGGGGGGT
>JAFLTU010000070.1 GCA_022509125.1 Muribaculaceae bacterium
GGGGTCGCGGGTTCAAGTCCCGTCCGCACCGCCGAGGAGAGAGGAAGAGTAGCAGCGTAAACTTCGGTTTCCTGCTGCTCTTTTTTCATTTATCACTCTGTGTTGCCGAAATTCCGGGTCAATGAAAATGCCGGTTTAAACCGAAAAACCATGTTGACACTTTGTCGGGATGTTAAGTTTATTGATCCGCTGAATTTGGGTGAAGAAAAAAATTTGTCTCTCTGCGGGAGAAGGATAAGTGTAGTTACAGATCAACAAGATTTTAAACTTTTATGATTGCAATCATCAATGGGCCAAATCTGAATCTGCTTGGCAAAAGGGAACCGGAAATCTATGGAAATGAAACTTTCGAGTCTTTTCTGCGAAGCCTTCGTGATCGATACCCACTAGAGCCGATAGAATATTACCAGTCGAACAGCGAAGGAGAGATCATCGACCATATACATCGTTTGGGTTATGAAAGCGCCGATTGCCGGGGCATCGTTTTAAATCCAGGTGGTTATACTCATTATTCCATCGCCATAGCCGATGCAATTTGCGCCATTGAAATACCGGTGGTGGAGGTGCATATCTCCAATATAATGGCCAGGGAGACTTACCGTCATGAGTCGGTTACTGCGGCCGGTTGTCGTGGGATGCTGACGGGGTTCGGTCTTGAGGGATATGCTATGGGGGTGGATTTCCTTCTAAGAATTTCCCGTGCCCAGGTTGGTAAATAAATAATGCTTAGGGATGGACCCTCAACTCGAAGACTATATAGAGAGCCATATCTCTCCCGAACCGGCCTATCTAAGGGATATTGACCGGGCCACCAATCTGAGGAGGCTAAACGGGAGGATGTGTTCGGGCCATATCCAGGGGCGTCTTCTCAAGATGCTGACGATGATGGCAGCTCCCCGCCATGTTGTGGAATTAGGGACCTTCACAGGTTATTCGTCGCTATGTATCGCCGAGGGACTTGAGGGTGACGCCTGTGTAGACACAATCGAGGTTGACGACGAGCTTGAAGAGGAGATTCTTGCCAATATAGCGAAGTCGCCAGCGGGAGAGAGGGTGAGGCTCCATATCGGAGATGCCCTGGAGGTGTTGAAGAGTTTCCCCGACGATTATTTCGATATGGCCGTAGTGGATGCCGATAAACGTCAGTATCCCCAATATTTCGAGGTTTTGCGTCGCAAGGTGAGACACGGAGGCTTTATTCTTGCCGACAACACATTATGGGATGGCCATGTCGTGGAAATGGGTCGACATTCTCCACAAACACAGGGAATTATTGAATTCAATGATCTCGTGGCTTCGACTGAGGGGGTTGAAACGGCTATTATACCTTTGCGCGACGGTCTCACCCTTTTGAGGCTATCGAAGAGGGAGAAGACATTATAGCAGCGGTTTCAATCAAACGATATTGCCCCTTTGAGCGTTATATCTATAAAAAAGAATAGAATTATGGAAAGCAAACGACAAGCAAAGATAGCCCGGTTTATCCAGAAGGAATTAAGCGAGATATTCCGCAAGCAGACATCGGCCCTTGGGGGCGTCATAGTTAGTGTCAGCCAAGTCAGGGTTAGCCCCGACCTAAGTGTAGCTAAAGCATATCTAAGCATCTTCCCGCCCGACAAGAGCGCTGAAATCTTGGAAAACATAAAGGCTCAGGGGAAGACCGTGAGATATGAATTAGCCCAAAACGTCAGGGAAGTTCTCCGGAAATGTCCAGAACTGCAATTCTATCTCGACGACTCGTTAGACTATATAGAAAACATCGACCGACTCCTTGGCCCAAAAAAGGCCCATGAGAAGGAAGATGGAGAAAAGAAAGAGGAAAATTAAGGTAAAGAATTGACCTTAGGAATAGCATGGCGATATATCACGGCGCCCAAGACCCATGGGGTGGTAAGCGCCGTTTCGATAATCTCGGTGGCGGGAGTGGCGGTGGCTACTGCTGCCATCGTAATCGTGTTGTCGGTCTTTAATGGATTCCGACATCATCTTAATGTCAGGCTCGACACGTTAACCACCGACGTGTCGGTGTCTCCGGCGCGGGGCAAGACCATAGCTGTGGGGGATTCTCTTGCGGAGATATTGTCGGAGCATCCTGCTGTGGAATTTGCTATGCCCGAGGTCAAAGACAATGCATTGGTGATTGCCGGCACAAAAGAAATGCCTGTGACTCTCAAGGGAGTTGTGCCCTCTCTTTATCCTCTGCTCACCTCAATAGATTCCTTGCTGATCGACGGAGAGGGGGTGGCAAGCTACGGACACAATGAGGTTTCAGCTGCAGTCGGAGTAGCGCAGAGACTGGGACTATATTCATCGGGCGACACCCTTCTGCTCTTCGCACCCAAAAGGCTCGGGAGAGTCAACATGGCCAATCCTGCCGCTTCATTTATTTCCGATTCAATTAGGGTTTCCTCCGTGTTTCGGTCAATGCAGAATGAATTCGACGAAAACACTGTGATCTGCGACATTGCCACAGCCAGAGAACTTTTTCAATATGAAGATGAAGCTACATCAATAGAACTGAAGCTTAAGCCCGGGGCTGATATGAAGCGAACAGCCAAGGAAATCGGAGAGCTCATGGGAGAAGAATATGTGGTGAAAGACCGCATAGAGCAACAGCAGATGAATTTCCGGATGGTTGAGATTGAGAAATGGCTCACCTTTTTGTTGCTCACCTTCATATTGGTGATAGCCTCTTTTAACATCATCAGCACCCTCTGCATGATAATCCTCGACAAGGGGAGCGCCCTTCAGACCCTCTCCCATCTTGGCTTGACCCGCTGGCGGATTGGGAATGTCTTTTGGTGGGAAAGCATCCTTGTGACATTAATAGGGGCGGTTTCAGGTCTTATTATAGGAGTGGGAGTGTCGTTATTGCAGGAGAAATATGGTCTGCTCAAACTTGCAGGCGATCCGGAGAGCCTTGTTATCCATGCCTATCCGGTGAGAGTGGAATGGCTCGACCTTTTAGTTACCCTGGTTCCAGTGGGGGTCATAGGGCTTGCGTGCGCCTGGATCAGTCATGCCTTTGCCATGCAGAGGGTGAGGCTCAAATCACAAGGGTAAATCCTCCAATAAAGTAACAAAGAAAAGAGCCTGATTGCCGAATCGTGAGCTGAATTGTCCCAAAGCGGGCAAGAGGATACGATCGTTCCATAAATGGGCATTTTCTTCTGAGTCGAAGGAGGCAGACAGAGCGATGCTTAAGCCGTGGTCTGGTCCGGGCTTTTCGCCGCCAGTCTCCACCACCTTTCTTAGCATAGGATTGCGTGCAGGAGATTCAGGATTGAAGAGAGCTTCGAGGAGCTCTGAGCGAATAAATTTGAGGAGCTCTTCTTCTCGAGATTGGGAAATCACGAATGTGACGTTGTAGGTATGCATAGGAAAGGGTTTTAAAAATAAGATTTAGGATTGAAGGAAGGGAGGAGAGAATGAAAAGAGAGAGGACAATATCAACAATGCCCTCTCTCTTTTTATGATTGCCTGAAAAGAGATTCAGTCTTTGATTTTGGCAGCGATGAACAGACGGTTCATGCGTCCGATATTAGCTAGAGGAATAAGCTTCGGACACTCGGCGGCACATGCGCCAGTGTTGGTGCAGTTTCCGAATCCGAGTTCGTCCATTTTCTTCACCATAGCCTTAACTCGGCGAGCCGTTTCCACCTGACCCTGCGGGAGATGTGAGAACTGAGTGACTTTTGCAGCCACGAAAAGCATAGCGGAACCATTCTTGCAAGTTGCCACGCATGCACCGCACCCGATGCAGCTTGCGGAGTCCATAGCTGCGTCGGCCTCCACCTTTGCGATTGGGAGGTCGTTGGCATCCTGAGCTCCACCGCAGTTGAAGGAGACATAGCCGCCGGCCTGTTGGATCTGATCGAAGGCATTGCGGTTTACCATCAAGTCTTTAATCACGGGAAAAGCAGCTGAACGCCAGGGTTCGACGGTGATTGTCTCGCCATCCTTGAAACGACGCATATAGAGCTGACAGGTTGTTGCTCCGATAGCAGGGCCGTGGGGATGTCCGTTGATATAGAGGGAGCACATTCCGCAGATACCCTCGCGGCAGTCATGGTCGAAGGCGATAGGTTCTTCACCTTTTTCCACGAGGCGTTCGTTGAGGATATCGAGAGTCTCAAGGAATGAGGTGTCGGGAGTGGTCTCAACGTCAGGATAAGTCACAAACTTCCCTTTCGCCTTTGCATTCTCTTGGCGCCAAACCTTGAGAGTGACTTTCATTATTCTATCATCCATAGTAGTTTTTTCTCTTAAAAGGGTTATGACTTATAGTTACGTGTCTGCACTTTGATAGCCTCATAATGTAGAGGCTCCTTTATGAGGGCCGGGGCTTTACCGTCGCTGCCTTCATATTCCCAACAGCTAACGTAGAAGCAATTTTCATCGTCTCTCTTAGCCTCTCCCTCCTCGGTTTGATATTCTTCGCGGAAGTGGCCGCCACAACTTTCGTTACGGCTGAGGGCATCGTATGCGATAAGCTCTCCCATCGTGATGAAATCGTTGAGACGGAAAGCCTTGTCGAGTTCGATATTCATTCCCTCCTGGCTACCCGGAATCTTGAGGTCGGTTTCAAACACTTTGCGGAGGTCGTTGAGCTTCTTGATTGCCGTTTCGAGACCTTCTTTTGTGCGACCCATTCCGACGTATTCCCACATGATGTGGCCGAGTTCCTTATGGATAGAGTCTACAGTTCGGGTGCCCTTTATGCTCATCAGATGGTCTTGCACGGCCTTACATTTAGCTTCGGCTGCATCGAATTCCGGCAGGTCTGTAGAGAAGCGAGGAACAGAGATCTGGTCGCTCAGATAGTTCTGGATAGTGTAGGGCAGCACGAAATAACCGTCGGCGAGACCTTGCATGAGGGCAGAAGCACCGAGGCGGTTTGCACCATGGTCGGAGAAATTGCATTCACCGATTGCGAAAAGCCCCTTCACAGAAGTCTGGAGTTCATAATCCACCCAGAGTCCACCCATTGTGTAGTGAATAGCCGGGAAAATCATCATCGGATTATAGTATTCCATTCCGTCGGTTTCGCGAGCCATTTCACCCGGGTTGACGTCGGTGATCTCCTCATACATGTCGAAGAGGTTGCCATAACGTTGGCGCACCACGTCGATTCCGAGACGGTTGATAGCTTCGGAGAAGTCGAGGAATACGGCAAGCCCCGTGTTGTTGACTCCATAACCGGCGTCGCAACGCTCTTTAGCTGCGCGTGATGCCACGTCGCGAGGCACAAGGTTACCGAATGCCGGATATCTTCTTTCGAGATAATAGTCGCGGTCTTCCTCATTGATGTCGCTACCCTTGATTAGACCCTTCTGGAGTTTCTCGGCGTCTTCTTTTTTCTTTGGCACCCAGATGCGGCCGTCGTTACGAAGAGACTCCGACATAAGGGTTAGCTTAGATTGCTTGTCGCCATGAACGGGAATACAAGTGGGATGGATCTGCACGTAGGCCGGGTTTGCGAAATAGGCTCCCTTGCGATAGGCTGCCATAGCTGCGGAAACGTTGCAGGCCATTGCGTTGGTGGAAAGGAAATAAGTGTTTCCGTAACCGCCCGTGGCGAGCACGACAGCGTGAGCTGCGAAACGTTCGAATTTACCTGTCACGAGGTTTTTGGCGATGATGCCGCGAGCGCGTTCCACTCCATCTTTGTCTTTCACGAGGACCACGTCGTGCATTTCATAGCGGTTGAAGCTCTTCACCTTTCCGGCCTTGATCTGGCGGTTGAGCGAAGCGTAGGCTCCGAGGAGGAGCTGCTGACCGGTCTGACCCTTGGCATAGAATGTGCGGCTCACCTGAGCTCCACCGAAAGAACGGTTGGCAAGCAGGCCGCCATATTCGCGTGCGAAGGGGACACCTTGAGCCACACACTGGTCGATGATATCATTTGAGACTTCGGCGAGACGATAGACATTGGCCTCGCGGGCACGGTAGTCGCCACCCTTCACTGTGTCGTAGAAAAGACGATAAACAGAGTCGCCGTCGTTCTGATAGTTTTTTGCAGCGTTGATACCACCCTGTGCTGCAATCGAGTGAGCACGACGGGGACTATCCTGGATGCAGAAATTAAGCACATTAAATCCGAGCTCGCCAAGGGTTGAAGCCGCGGAGGCACCTGCAAGACCGGTTCCGACTACAATCACGTCGAGTTTTCTCTTATTGGCCGGATTGACGAGCTTCTGGTGGGCCTTATAATTGGTCCATTTCTCAGCGATTGGACCCTCCGGAATCTTGGAAGCTTCCGGAC
>JAFLTU010000071.1 GCA_022509125.1 Muribaculaceae bacterium
ATCGGTCGCACCCTTCTTTATAAGTTTCTACAGGTAAAAAATCTTAAGGTAAAAAAGATTGTCTTTAGGTTTGATGCAAAGGTATGCAAAATAAATTCGATAAAAAAGCAAATCTGTTGCATAACATATAGAATTCCATAAAAACGTTTTAGAAACGGGGTTTCAAATAAAAAAGATAATGAATATCCTCTATTTTCCCCAATTAGTCTTTTAGTATAGATTAATTGGAAATATTATGAATGGAAATCTCCTGATTTCCATAATTTTTTATCGGAAGTCTAGAGACTTCCGTTCCTATTTTTTAATAATTATACCATTTGGGGAAAATTCGGGGAAAAATCCCGTTCATAAGGGAAGCATTATAAGGGTTTGGACAGGGGAACTTTTCAGGAGAGTGAGCGAAAATTCCTTAAAACTTGTGGTTTTAACAAATTGGGAGTAAATTTGAACCTAAGACCATCCGGGTGAATGCTTCCCGGGGTTTTATACCCAAAGGATATGGATGCGGCCAAGCAGCTTAATGTGATAAAAGAGAGTCTCAAAGACAAGGGAGTTTACGCCTTCCTTCATATCCTTATTCTTGTGCTCTCCGTTTTCCTCGTGGTCAGAATTTCCATCGACACATTTCACAACGAGGCTTTCTTTCTTGAACACAAATTCCTGCGTTTCCAGTTCTGGATCTGTATTGTGTTCCTCTTCGATTTCTTTGTGGAGTTCTTCCTGGCTGACAATAAATGGAAATATATACGCAACAGGTTTATTTTCTTCCTGGTCTCCATACCCTATAATTCGATTATCTCCTTTTACGGGTGGACCTTCTCTCCTCAGGTGACCTATGCCATACATTACATACCCCTTATTCGAGGGGGGTATGCCATGTCTATTGTAGTCAGCTGGTTTACTTATAATCGGGCCACCGGACTTTTCATTTCCTATCTGGCCACCCTCCTTTTCACGATTTATTTTGCTTCGCTGGCATTCTATGTCTTCGAACACAACGTCAATCCTTTGGTGAAGAACTATGAAGACTCTCTCTGGTGGGCCTGTATGGATGCCACCACCGTCGGCTCCAATATTGTGGCGGTCACTCCTGTGGGGCGTATCCTCTCGGTGCTTCTTGCAGCCCTCGGCATGATGATGTTTCCGATATTCACGGTCTATGTCACCAATATTCTGACCCGCACCAAACAGCAAGGGGAATCAATCGATGGCCCGGTCTTCTATAATACTCCCACCACCGACCTGGGGGACTCATCGGGAGACGATACCGATCAATCTTCTTCGGCTACCCCTGTGGGGTCTCCAACTTCCGCATAAAATAAACCAATCTAACTAATATTTATGGACATTCAACAACAAGCACAAGAAGTGCGAAAAGATTTACAAGAAGACCTCCATCGACCGAGTGTCAAGGAATTTCCGCGCACACTGCTTCGCGGCGTGGGACAAGTGATGTTTCAAGACAACATGTGGACCGGTCTCCTCTTCCTCTGTGGCATCATCTGGGGAGCCTATATGGAGGGCCAGGGACTTGTTTGCTGGGGTTGTATCGCCGGAGTGTTCGTCTCGACCGTGACGGGCTATGTGCTCCGTCTCCCCGACCAGGGTGGTGCACAGGGCCTATGGGGCTTCAACGGCGCTTTGGTGGGATGCGCTTTCCCGACATTCCTTGGAGCCACAGTCTGGATGTGGATAGGTCTTATCCTTTGCTCGGCTCTTTCCACTGTGGCTAAATCAGGTATGGATAATATCTTGGGCAGATGGGGCATCTCTTCATTCACCTTCCCCTTCGTGGCCACTACTTGGATTTTCCTCCTCTCGGCCCGTGTATTCAGCGGTTTCCCGCCGGTGGATATGGGCAGTCCCGAATTCCCTCACCTCGTAGAGGGCAGCACTGACTACGTTGGTGTGATCCAACATTTCGCCAACGAGCATGTATCCCTTTCTTTCGGCGACTTGGTGATCTATTGGTTGAGAGGTATTTCCCAGGTATTCTTGATTAAATCATGGGTTTGCGGAATCTTCTTCCTTGTGGCACTCTTCGTCAGCAGCTGGCGCGCGTGCCTCTGGGCTGCTATTGCCTCTGCTCTCTCCCTTTTCATCGCCATCATCTGGCAAGGTCCCGGCATGGATATTGCTAATGGTCTCTATGGTTTCTCCGCAGTCTTGACCGGTATCGCCCTTGGCGCCACTTTCTGTAATTTCTCCTGGAAGGCAGCGATCTGGTGTGTCTGCGGCATCATTGCCACAGTGTTCGTGCAGGCAGCCATGAACGTATTCTTCACTCCGATGGGCTTCCCGACACTGACAGGACCTTTCTGCGTGGCTACATGGATCTTCCTCTTCCCGGCCTACAAATTCTTTGAGCCGGTTAAGAAGTAGAGATTAGTGATTAGAGTTTAGAGTTTAGAGTTTAGAGTTTAGAGAAGAGAGAATAGTGAGAAGTTGAAACTATCAACTCGAAAAACGAAGAACGAAGAACGATAAACGAAAAACGCCTATCAACCTTTGTCTACCATAGATAACGCGCCGTTGACCTGGCGACACTACTACATCACTGCGGTAGCGTCGCTGGGTCAGCTCATCGGAACGGGTCTTGCCACACTCGTTTCGGTGATAATTCCTCTTTATCAGATAATCTCCCATCCGGAGCTTTCATCGTTTATGCAAGGGCTTGTAGGAGCCATGGATCTCATAGGGATTATGGTTGGCTCCACTATCCTTGGCAAACTTTCCGACCGTTTCGGCTATCTTTTCTTTTTCCGGCTCTGTCCTGCAATCGTTTGCGTCTCTGCTATCCTGACGCTTATTTTTCCCTCCCTTTGGGTGCTCATCGTATGCCTCTTTTTCATGGGATTCGGTATTGGCGGGGAATATAGCCTCGATTCCAATTATATCAGTCAGTTGATGCCCACGAAATGGACCTTCCTTATGGTAGGAGCTGCAAAGGCAGCGAGTGCCTTCGGGAATATCGGGGTTGCCCTGGTCTGTTTCCTGATAGTGGCCCATTGGAGCCATGCTGCCCTATGGCCCCATCTCATGTGGATCATGATAGTGATTTCAGGTCTCATGATTCTCCTCCGCATAAGATGGTGGGAGAGCCCCAAATGGCTTCTCAACAAAGGCAAAACGGCACAGGCCGAAAGGGATGTCCATCATTTCCTGGGTGCCGGAGTCGATGTGGCGGTGGAAGATATAACCGACAAGGATGCAGTGGGAGCTGACACAGACGATCTCAAACACCCGAAGCCTCAGCCGGGTTTCTGGCGGCGCAACTGGCGCAACGTGATTTTCACCGGTGTCCCCTGGGCTTGTGAGGGCCTCGGAGTCTATGGCATTGGAGTCTTCCTGCCGATTCTTGTGATGGCTTTGGGACTGGAACATATCTCGGCCGGAGAGACTCCCCTGATGCATGTAGATTCCTCGGTGGAAATCACCCTCTGGATCTCCTGCATAATTCTTCCCGGATTCGTGCTTGGGTTGGCCCTGATCAATAAAGTGAGACCTGAGAAAATACAATGGGTAGGCTTTCTTTTGAGCGCTGTTTTCCTATTTATCCTCCTTTTGGCCTACGACCACCATTGGGCTAAATGGATATCGATAGGTGCCTTTATGGCCTTCGAGCTCTTTCTAAACATGGGGCCCCACCTGATCACCTATGTCCTCCCTCCGAAGGTGTATCCTGTTGCCGACCGAGGGCTCGGTTCGGGCATCGCAGCCTCTGTAGGGAAGGTCGGAGCCGTATTGGGGGTCTTTTTTATCCCGGTGCTCCTTCAGGCCGGCGGCTCTTCGCTGGTGCTCATTGTCTCTATTATCGTGATGCTGATCGGGGGTCTTGTCACCTTCTTCTTCGACCCCGAAAGGTTTAAAAACGTTGCAAATAAGGGATAAAATCTATAAATTTGCACAAAAATGGGGATCTAGGGGTCAAAAGGCTCCATAATCCCTTTCGTTTTATTAATAGGAATATAATTTATAGGCGTCTCATTTCGTTAAAAATATAGACGCTTATGCCATAAAGATGAAAATATTGTTGACCGGCGTGGCCGGTTTCATAGGGTCAGCGGTGGTTGCCAAACTTCTTAAGGAGGGCAACGAGGTCGTCGGTATCGATAATATCAACGACTATTACGATCCAACCCTCAAATACGACCGGCTACGGTGTCTGGGCATAGGCGACGACGCCAAAGACTGGGGCCAGAAAGTGAAGAGCACCCGTTTCATGGATTTCACATTCATCCGCCTCGACATCACCGACAAAGAGGCTATGGAACGCCTCTTCGAATCCGAAAAGTTTGAGACGGTGGTCCATCTGGCCGCTCAGCCCGGAGTGAGATATTCTATCACCCATCCCCAAGTCTATATCGAAAACAATATCAACGGCTTTCTCAATGTCATTGAGGGTTGCCGTAAAAACGGGGTGAAACATTTTGTCTTCGCCTCCTCTTCAAGCATCTACGGACTCAACGGCAAGACTCCTTTCTCGGAGGGAGACCCCGCCAACCATCCCGTCAGTCTTTATGCTGCCACTAAGAAAAGCAATGAGCTGATGGCTCACGCTTATTCGCATATCTACGGACTCCCGGTCACCGGGCTGCGCTTCTTCACAGTCTATGGCCCATGGGGCCGTCCCGACATGTCGCCATTCCTTTTTATCGACGGCATCATCAACGACCGACCGATAAAAGTTTTTAATAACGGTGATATGTTGAGAGATTTCACATATATCGACGATATCGCCGAGAGTGTCTCCCGGATAATCAAGGTTGTGCCCGAAATAAACCCCGATTGGAATTCCCTGTCTCCGGATCCCTCTACCTCAAGCGCTCCTTATCGCATCTACAATGTAGGCAACCAGAATCCCACCCGTTTGCTCGATTACATAAAGGCTATCGAGAAGGTTTTGGGTAAGGAGGCTGTAAAGGAGATGCTTCCGATGCAGGCCGGAGATGTCTATCAGACCTATGCCGACTCTTCGTCGCTCGCAAAGGCCACCGGCTTCACTCCCGGCACTTCCCTCGACGACGGCATCCGAAAAACCGTTTCTTGGTTTATCGAATACTATGGGGTCTAATAGGAGGAGAAACCACCGGGTTTACGGATTAAAGTTTTAACCTCCCGGTTCCCGAAATAAAGCCAGAAACTTCCTGGCACCCGAAACAACAAAAACTACATTTTCACTCATATAAAACCCAAAACAAAAATGGTAGATTATAAGAAATTAGGTCTTGTCAACACCAAGAAGATGTTTGAGAAGG
>JAFLTU010000072.1 GCA_022509125.1 Muribaculaceae bacterium
GAACTCCAGGAGATAACCTGGCCTTCGCTGTTGGCAAGACACACGATGATGTTGTTGAAAGAGCTATGCACATGGAGCTGACCGCTTGCGTCAACCTTGACATTCCTCTTTTTTGCTGCGACTGTCTTTTTTGCCATACTTTAATTTTATTTAGTAGCTTTCTTCTTGTTAGCAACTGTCTTCTTGCGGCCCTTGCGGGTGCGTGCGTTGTTTTTAGTGCTCTGGCCTCTGACGGGGAGCCCGATTCTATGACGGATGCCGCGATAGCAACCGATGTCCATAAGGCGCTTGATGTTGAGCTGAATCTCGCTGCGAAGATCTCCCTCAACCTTATAATCGTTTTGAATCACCTCACGCACTGCGGCGGCTTCATCGTCGGTCCAGTTTTCCACCTTCTTGTCTAAGTCTACTCCAGCTTTGGTCAGGATGCTTTTAGCTGCGCTCCTCCCAATTCCGAAGATATAGGTCAAGGCTATCTCGCCTCTTTTCTTTTGCGGCAAATCAACGCCAACTATTCTTACTGCCATACTGTTTCCTTATTTGTGTTTTGCTAAGGTAATGCTAATTATCCTTGGCGCTGTTTAAATTTCGGGTTCTTTTTGTTGATTACGTATAATCTTCCTTTGCGACGCACGATCTTGCAATCGGCACTGCGCTTTTTGATTGATGCTCTAACTTTCATATCTTGTTCTTATTTATATCTGAAGGATATCCTCCCTTTGCTAAGGTCATAGGGACTCATTTCCACTCTGACTTTGTCGCCGGGTAGGATTTTTATATAATGCATACGCATCTTGCCTGAGATATGGGCGGTGATTTCATGTCCGTTAGTGAGTTCCACTTTAAACATGGCATTGCTCAATGCTTCCAAAATCACGCCGTCTTGCTCTATCGCTGCCTGTTTTGCCATTTATATTCTGCTTATGGTTTTTCTGTCAAAGGGGAAGGAACTTTCCTTTTCCCATTCTTTTCAATGACTATATTATCTGTGGTTGATTCTGTTTTTCAGCCAGGGCTTCGTCAATATATCTGAAGGTGGTCAGGATCTCATTGGACTCCTCGGTTATAAGGATAGTGTGTTCATAATGGGCAGAGGGTTTCCGGTCGCGTGTGCGGCACTCCCAGCCATTATTTTCAATCACTACGTTTTTACTGCCGAGATTAATCATCGGTTCAATTGCAATACACATCCCCGGCCTTAAGACCGGGCCGATTCCACGGCGTCCGTAATTAGGCACCTCCGGATCCTCATGCATGCTCCTTCCGATGCCATGTCCACACATCTCTCTGACTACACTATAGCCCTCCTTTTCACAATATGTCTGCACTGCATTGGAGATATCGCCGATCCTTTTACCTGGCTGGGCTGCTTCGATGCCCTTATAGAGGCTCTCTTTGGTGACCCTTAGGAGACGCTCTGTCTTTTCATCGATTGAGCCAACGGCAAATGTATAGCAACTGTCGCCATGAAAACCGTTGATCTCTACGACGCAGTCCGTTCCGATGATATCGCCCTCTTTTAAAACATAGCCTGAAGGAAAGCCATGCACCACAGTCTCATTCACTTCAATACAGAGAGTGCCCGGGAAGCCTTGATAGCCTAGACAAGCGGGTTTACCCCCGTTGTCGAGGATAAACTCTCTTGCCACATTGTCAAGTTTGCGGGTTGTTACTCCGGGGGCAATCCATTTGGCCACCTCTCCCAAAGTGCGGCTCACGAGATCGCAAGCCACCCGCATCCCTTCGATTTCCTCTGCTGTCTTGATATAGATCATTGATTATTGGCAGAATCCTTGTTTAGAATGCGCCGCTGCCTGTGGTGCGGCCCTTTATGCGGCCCTCTTTCATCAAGCCGTCATAATGGCGCATCAAAAGATGGCCTTCAATAATTCTAAGTGTGTCGAGGATGACACCTACCATAATCAAGAGCGATGTGCCTCCGAAGAAAGCTGCAAACTGACGGTTCAAGCCGATGACATGAGCGATGGCCGGCAATATTGCAACGATGCCCAAGAATATTGAGCCCGGCAATGTGATGCGCGACATTATGGTGTCAAGATATTCCACTGTCGGTTTTCCGGGCTTTATACCTGGGATGAAACCATTGTTGCGCTTCATATCTTCTGCCATCTGCGAAGGCCTTACTGTAATAGCCGTGTAGAAATAGGTAAAGGCCACGATCATGATGAAATACACGAGGTTATACCAGAAACCATAAAGATTTGTCATGGCTCCGAAAAATCCTGTGTGGTTAGTCGTGAAGCCCACCATTGTCACGGGAATAAACATTATTGCCTGGGCGAAGATAATCGGCATAACGCCCGCTGCATTCACCTTCAGAGGGATATACTGGCGAGCTCCGCCATACTGACGGTTGCCCTGTATTCTCTTGGCATATTGCACAGGCACTTTTCTGGTGCCCTGAACCAAAAGAACCGCTCCGGCTATTACGGCTACGAGGATGATGAGCTCCACAAGGAAAATCACCAAACCGCCGCCTGCAGAGTTGAGCAGACGTCCGGTGAACTCCTGGAAGACAGCCTCCGGAAATCTCGCCATGATACCGATAAGGATTATGAACGAAATACCATTGCCGATACCCTTCTGATCGATTCTTTCACCGAGCCACATGATAAACATCGAACCGGCTGCCAAGACTATGGTCATAAACAGCACGCTCCAGAAACTCATGTCGATGCTCACTCCGGCTGCTGCAACCTGATACTTCAAGTTGAGAAGGTAGGCCGGTCCTTGCACCAAGAGAATCAATACGGTGAGATATCTCGTGTATTGATTGAGTTTCATCCTGCCGCTCTCGCCCTCGCGCTGCATCTTTTGGAATGCCGGGAGCACCATGCCTAAAAGCTGGATCACGATCGAAGCCGTGATGTAGGGCATGATACCCAACGCGAAGATTGAAGCCTGGGAGAAGGCGCCTCCCGAAAACATATCGAGGAGCTGCATAAGGCCGTCGCTTGTGAAGCTCTTCAGCGCCGCCAAATCGTTGGGATTAATACCGGGTAAGACCACATAGCAGCCGAAACGGTAGATAATCACCAGCAAGATGGTGATGCCAAGCCTTCTGCGAAGATCTTCGACACTCCAGATATTCTTTACTGTTTGTGTAAATGCCATTGTTTATTGTTTTTTCGAGATGCTACCACCGGCGGCCACAATTGCCTCTTCGGCTTTCTTTGAGAATGCGTCTGCCTCCACTTCGATGGCCTTGGTCACATTGCCATTGGCAAGCACCTTGACAAGACATTTCTTAGGTATAAGGCCTGCCTGGCGCATGTCGTCGATTGTGATTTTGGCCAACCCTTTGGCTTCGGCAAGACTCTCAAGAGCATCAAGATTTATTGCCTTATATTCCTTACGGTTGATATTGTTGAATCCGAATTTGGGCACTCTACGCTGCAAAGGCATCTGACCTCCCTCGAATCCTATCTTGCGGCTATAGCCTGAACGGCTCTTGGCTCCTTTGTGGCCACGGGTGGATGTGCCCCCCGTGCCTGCACCGGGTCCGCGACCAACCCTCTTGTTGCTCTTGTTGCTGCCGGGTGCCGGTTTGAGATTATGTAATTCCATTGCTAATTCAGTCTTTAAATTGTTGTCACTTCTACAAGATGATGCACTGCCTTAACCATGCCTCTGATTGAGGGGCAATCCTCATGCACCACCGTGTGGTTGAGCTTCTTCAAGCCAAGGGCGTCAAGCGTCAGCTTTTGTTTCTTCGGACAATTTATCCGGCTCTTGATCTGTTTGATTGCTATCTGTGCCATCTCTTCTGATTTAACCTTTGAACACTTTTTCAACCGATATGCCACGGTTTTTGGCGATCTCCTGCGGACTTCTCATCTCTGAGAGAGCCTCGATGGTGGCCTTCACGAGGTTGTGGGGGTTGGAGCTTCCCTTGCTCTTTGCGAGCACGTCTTTAATTCCGGCGCTCTCAAGCACGGCACGCATAGCACCACCGGCCTTCACTCCCGTACCCTCTGAAGCGGGCTTGAGGAAGATGCGGCTGCCTCCGAATTTCGCACTTTGCTCGTGGGGGATGGTGCCGTTATGCACGGGCACACGGATAAGATTCTTCTTGGCTGCCTCCACTCCTTTGGCGATAGCCGCAGTGACCTCATTAGCCTTTCCGAGACCCCATCCGATCACTCCGTCTTCATTTCCCACCACTACGATGGCGGCAAAGCTGAAGGCGCGACCACCTTTTGTGACTTTTGTCACCCTGTTGATGGCCACAAGACGGTCTTTCAATTCCAAGTCGTTGGTCGACTTAACTCTATTGTTCTTATTTGCCATGACTCTTTTTAAAATTTAAGACCGGCTTCGCGTGCTGCGTCTGCCAATGATTTAACTCTGCCGTGGAAAAGATAGCCGTTACGGTCGAAAACCACTTGGGTGATCCCCTTCTCCAGAGCCTTTTTTGCTATGTCAGCGCCAACTTTGGCTGCCTGTTCGATTTTGGTGCCTTCGGTGATCCCTTTGGATGAGGCCGCCACTAAAGTCTGGCCGGCAACATCGTCGATCACCTGCACATAGATCCCTTTATTGCTGCGGAAGACGCTCATGCGCGGACGCTGAGATGTCCCGCTGATCTTGCCGCGGATCCTTGTCTTAATTTTATTTCTTCTTGCTATTTTCGATACCATAGTCTTCCTTTTTCTTTAATTATTTCGCATTGGCTGATTTACCGGACTTCCTGCGGATCACCTCGCCAACAAACTTGATACCTTTACCCTTGTAAGGTTCGGGCTTACGCAGTGAACGAATTTTGGCACACACCTGGCCCAGGAGCTGCTTGTCGGCGCTCTCCAGGATGATGAGAGGGTTTTTATTTCTCTCGGTCTTGGCCTCTACCTTCACTTCGGGCGGAAGTTTGATATAAATAGCATGTGAATATCCTAACGAAAGGTCGAGCACTTGGCCTGTGGCATTGGCCCTATAGCCGACGCCTACGAGCTCCATCTCCTTCTTATAACCTTGGCTCACGCCTGTCACCATGTTTTGAATCAGTGCGCGATAGAGTCCGTGCATAGCGCGGTTTTCGCGGCTGTCGTCCGGACGCTTCAACTCAAGATGGTTGCCTTCTTGCTCGATTGTGATTGCCGGGTTGATTTCCTGGCTCAATTCTCCTTTGGGACCCTTTACGGTCACTACATGGTCTTTTACCTGAACTGTCACGCCTGCAGGTATCTCAATGGGTGATTTTCCTATTCTTGACATATCGATACCTC
>JAFLTU010000073.1 GCA_022509125.1 Muribaculaceae bacterium
CGTTGCAAAATTAGGACAATTTCAATCCCTTTGCAAGAGGGTGGTAACTAAAGAGGAGTGATTAGGGATTTTTATAGGGTTAAGGCATTGGGTATTAGCGGAATAAAATTATGTTAAAATATGTATAGAAATATTAAAATAAAGATTCCCGACTCATAATCTGTATTCCGAGTCGCCGACAGACAATACTCAATAAAAAATAAGTTTAAAACAAAGGAGACCCTCAAAAAGGGCCTCCTCCATTTATTATTAAGAGTTTTGTTTCGTCTTAAAAACAGACAGTCAAATTTATCAATCTTCTTCCTGGGTTTCTGCGTATTCCTTGAGAAGCTTGTCTTGGACATCGCCTGGCACAAGTTCATAAGAGGAGAATTGCATCGAGAAAGAACCACGTCCACCGGTGATTGAACTGAGTGAGGTGGCGTAAGAAGACATCTCCTTGAGGGGCACTTTGGCTGTGAGTTTTGGAATACCGCCTTCAGAATCCTGATCCATTATGATACCTCTACGTCCGTTGACATCCTTCATAACATCACCCATTGTGTCGGCCGGTGTGATAACCTCTACATCATACACAGGTTCGAGAATCTTTGGATTTGCAGCCTTGAAAGCTTGAGAGAAGGCGTTACGTCCGGCCAGACGGAATGAGATTTCATTAGAGTCTACGGGGTGCATCTTTCCGTCGTAGATCATGACACGCACGTCGCGTGCATAAGAGCCTGTGAGAGGTCCTTGCTCCATGCGGTCCATAAGACCTTTGACGATGGCGGGGATGAATCGAGCATCGATCGCACCACCGACAATGCAGTTGTAGACTACCAGTTTACCACCCCAGTCAAGAGGTATTTCTTGCTTGTCACGCACGTTGAGTTTATATTCCTGGCTACCGAACTTGTAGGAATCGGGTTCAGGCATGCCCTCAGTATAGGGTTCAATAATCAGATGCACCTCACCGAATTGACCGGAACCGCCAGACTGTTTTTTATGACGATAGTCTGCGCGCGCAGCCTTGGTGATAGTCTCGCGATAAGGAATTTTGGGTTCAAAGAACTCAATGGGAAGTTTATCGTTGTTTTCCACACGCCATTTGAGTGTGCGGAGATGGAATTCACCCTGACCTTTCACAAGGGTCTGCTTCAATTCCTTGCTCTGCTCCACAAGTATTGTGGGATCTTCCTCATGCATACGGGTGAGTATTCCCATAAGTTTCTCGCTATCGCTCTCCGATGCCGGCTTGATGGCACGGATATATCTGGGAGCAGGATATTTGATGAAGTCGAATTGATAATCGCAACCTTTGGCATCGAGGGTGTTGCCTGTGCGAACATCTTTAAGTTTTACAGCTGCACCGATATCGCCTGCATTGAGCTGATCCGCTGCATTACGTATCTGTCCCGACACTGTGAAGATCTGGGCAAAACGTTCTTTTCCACCACGGGTGACATTCTCGAGGTCGTCGCCGGTTTTAAGAGTGCCGCTCATAACTTTGAAATAAGACACCTCTCCGATATGCGGCTCGACGGAGGTTTTGAAGACAAACAAAGATAGAGGCCCATTTGAATCGGGTTTAACTTCGACTCCGGTTATAGTCTCGGGGGCTTTCACATCGTCGGGCGACGGACAAATATTGCCCAGGAACTCCATCATTCTTCTTACACCCATATCCTTGGCTGCGCTGACGATAAATACGGGATAAAGCTTACGGTCGATTAGACCTTTGCGGAGACCGGAACGAATTTCATCCTCTGTGAGAGTTTCATCGCTGAAGAATTTCTCCATGAGTTCCTCATCGTTTGAAGCGGCGGCTTCCAGAAGAGCATCATGCATTTCTGTGGCCTTATCGAGTTGGTCGGCCGGCACGTCGCTCACTTTAGGAACACCTCCGTCTGGCCCCCACTCATATTTTTTCATGAGAAGGACGTCGATCATTGAGTTAAATCCGGCACCTGCATTAAGAGGATATTGCACCGGGATAACATTTCCGCCGAAATGCTCGTGGAGCTGCTCCATAAGGTTGTCGAAATCTACTTTTTCACCATCCATATGGTTAAGGGCGAAAACTACAGGCTTATCGAGCTTGCCGGTGACACGGAAGATGTTTTGAGTTCCCACTTCCACACCATATTCAGCATTAACGACAATCACGCCGGTGTCACAAACTCCAAGGCCTGTATAGGCGTTACCAACGAAATCGTCGGCTCCGGGACAGTCGATGAAATTCAATTTCTTGCCATTGAATTCAGCATTAAAAACAGTGGAAAAAACGGAATAGCCATATTCTTTTTCCACCGGAAAATAGTCGGAAACTGTGTTTCCCGCTTCGATGTTACCCCTGCGTTTGATCACACCGCTCTCGAAGAGCATGGATTCCGCAAGGGTGGTTTTGCCCGAACCCTTTGAGCCTAATAGGGCAATGTTTTTGATTTCGTCTGTTTTGTAAATCTTCATTTCTTGTATTGAGATTTTAAGTGAATTTTTTCAGTGATAAGTTAGTTTGCACATCCAAATAAGCCCCACGGGGTACAGATCGGGCGGAGAGGGGCACAGTTAGACCACAGGGGTTTAGAGAAAAATGATTTTTCTCCTAAATTCGTTGCAATATACAAAAAATCCGTCATGTAAGAGCACATGACGGATATGTTAGACAACATTTTTTTAGAACCAGCGGGTGTAGGCAAAGTCCATCCTGTGGGGAAGGTCTTTACTCTTGGGATACATACGTAAAGAATAGCGGAAAGCTCCTACGTTTTCGAGCTTATGATCGTATTCATAAGTGTAGATATCTCCATTATGACCCACTACCTTGAAGGGGGTTGTGCCCATAAACTGAGCCTGCCCGTCGATGTCGCGATATTTCACGAGTTCCACTCCGACTGCATCTCCAAGACCCTTGGTATCTATTTCACATTTAATGAATATAGTGTTTCCGGAGCTGAGTGCCGTTCCTGTCTGCGACTGCCCGTCATTGACTTCCACATTGAGGATCTGGATCTCGTTCCATTTTGAGGCTACCTTCTCTTTCCACTCCACGATTTCGCGTGCTTTTGCGAAGTCGTTTTTCTTGAGTTTATCAGCTCGTTTAGCTTCCGGCACATAAAGACGGGAGATATAATCGTCGAGCTGACGCTTCATTGTGAAATGAGGTGCAATATGGCCGATGCTCCTCTTGATGCGGTCTATCCATTCGGGGCTATAACCCTTGAAATTCTTCTTGAAATACAAAGGCACGATTTCATTTTCGAGCATCGAATAGATTGTGGCGGCGTCGAGACGGTCTTGTTGTGACTGATCAGTATAGGTGCGTTTTTCAGTCAATGCCCAGCCTGCAAGTTCATCGAATTTATAACCTTCATACCACCATCCGTCGAGCACTGAGAAATTGAGCACTCCATTCATCTCGGCCTTTTCTCCTGATGTGCCGGAGGCCTCGAGAGGACGTGTCGGAGTATTGAGCCAAATATCTACACCGGACACAAGGCGTTTTGCCACAATCATATTGTAGTCTTCCAGGAAAATGATTTTCCCAAGGAATTGAGGCATTCTTGAGATTTCCACAATTCTCTTGATAAGGCCTTGGCCGGCACCATCGGCAGGGTGGGCCTTACCGGAGAAGATAAATTGCACGGGATATTTCTCGTTGTTTACAATCTTAGCGAGTCGGTCGAGGTCTGTGAAGAGAAGATGGGCGCGTTTATAAGTTGCGAAACGACGTGCGAATCCGATGATCAGTGCATCGGGATTGATTTTTTCAAGGATACCCAAGACTGCACTGGGGTCGCCTTGATTCTTGAGCCATTTCTCTTTGAAATCACGCTTGACGAAATTGATGAATTTATGTTTGAGGGTCATCCTCATATTCCAAATTTCCTCATCCGGCACATTGAAGATGCCTTTCCAAGCCTCCGGATTGCTCTGGTCTTCAAAGACCTGCTGACCCAGTTTTTCTCCATAGAATGATTTCCACTCGGAAGCTGCCCATGTGGGCATATGGACTCCGTTGGTGACGTAAGTGACATGACTTTCATCAGGTCCGTAGCCTTTCCAGACTCCTGCAAACATTTTCTTTGAGACCTCACCATGGAGCCAGCTGACACCATTAGCCTCCTGACACGTGTTGAGCGCGAAGACACTCATCGAGAATTTTTCCGGAGTGTCGGGATTCTCGCGGCCCATGTTCATAAGCTCTGTCCAGGATATTCCAAGTTTTGCAGGATATTCGCCGAGATATTTGCCAAGCAAAGATTCTTCGAAATAGTCATGGCCTGCAGGCACCGGGGTATGGACTGTGTAGAGAGAACTTGCTCTCACCACCTCCAAAGCCACATTGAATGGAAGATGATCATTCTGGACGTAATCCACCAGACGCTGGAGGTTAAGCAAAGCTGCGTGACCCTCGTTGGCATGATAAATATCAGTCTTGATGCCGAGTCGATTTAGCATATAAATGCCGCCGATACCAAGAAGATATTCTTGTTTCATACGATTTTCCCAGTCGCCTCCATATAGCTTATGGGTGATGGGGCGGTCGTATTCTGAATTCATCTCAAAGTCTGTGTCGAGCAGATAGAGATTCATGCGGCCAACATTCACTCGCCAAACATGGCAATAAATGATGCGACCGGGATAAGGCACCTCAAGAATCATCGGCTGTCCGTCTTCTCCCATCACCTGGTCGATAGGAAGCTGTTCGAAATTCTGTGGTTCATAGTTAGCAACCTGCTGGCCGTCTATAGAGAGCGACTGTGAAAAATAGCCATAACGGTAAAGGAAACCGACGGCTGTCATCCTTACTTTGCTATCGGATGCCTGTTTGATATAGTCGCCAGCCAAGACTCCGAGGCCTCCCGAATAAATCTTGAGGCAGTTGCAAAGACCATATTCCATCGAGAAATAGGCAACAGAGGGTATGTCGTTGCGCATTTTCTCCGACATATAAGCCTTAAAGGCTGCATGCACTTTCTTAATTCTCTCCATCATTGCCGGGTCTTTTCTGACCTCGTTTAGGCGATTGGAGCTGATGCGCTGGAGGAGCATGACGGGATTTTCGCCAACTTCTCTCCAGAGGTCGTGATCAAGGTCGCGGAAGAGGTTTTTCCCTTCGCTATTCCAGACCCACCATAGGTTTTTTGAAAGATCCTCAAGAGGTTGCAACTCCTTCGGAAGCTTTGCACTTACAGTAAGACTACGCCACACGGGCTCATTTGTGTTACTTACCTGCAATT
>JAFLTU010000074.1 GCA_022509125.1 Muribaculaceae bacterium
CTTACAATCCGAACACTAATCCTGCTACAATAAATTTAGACTTTGACCGTGCGCTATATTGGGTTGAAGTGGGAGCAACTCCCACAGACACTGTTCGTTCCATTCTCAGCAAAGAGGGTGTCATGCTCATGAAGCACCTTAGAGGCGGAGTGAAAAAGGGAGCTTTCTCGGAAGAAGAGGCACAGAAACGTTTCAACGCATGGAAAGAGCAGAAAGATAAACAAGTGAAGGCTTATATTGCAAAGAATGAGGCAAAGAAAGCTGAAGAAGACAAGGCACGTCTCGATGCCGAGATTGAAAAGAATAAGTTGAAGGGCGAATCAGTAGCTAAGAAGAAAGCAGAAAAGCTTGCCGCTGAAGAGGCAGCAGCCAAAGCCGATCTTGAAGCAGAAGTGGCAGAGACAGCAGCAGAAAACCCCGAAGCTTAAAAACTCCAAGTCCATCTTCATCCCTGACAAATTCTCTATAGGAGAATTAAGTCTCGAGGAGGCAAAAAGGACTTTGATAATTGAATAATTTTATTTAACTTTGCAAAGATTTCAAGAGTGCATTCTCTTGAAATCTTTAGAAATGGCCGATTAGTGTAGCGGTTAGCACGCCACCCTCTCACGGTGGAGACTCGGGTTCGAGTCCCGGATCGGCTACCAAGAAAAGGAATTGCCCATCGCAATTCCTTTTCTTATTCCCTGGATTATAAGTACTTATTCTTAGTTACCAATATATTATGCTTCAATATTATTTACAAATGCCAATCCAAGGGACATCGCGTGCGATGTCTTACAACGCGTTATGAAATATATTGCATCAGACGTGGCACGCCACGGCTCTACAATCGTTTGATTTTTAATTATAATTTTAATTTGGGGAAACATCGGGATAATCATTATTTATAAATACTCCAATATATTTAAATGCTATAGAGTTCAGATAAACATATTAGGAAATAGGATAGACTTTGTAATTCTATATACAACTTTGGGCGTAAAAAGTCGTTTTATAGTAAGGAATAAATAATAGAAAATGGGAAATAGGAAACCCTTTTTTAATCGCACCCGACTGCTTTTGGGAGATGAAATGATGGAGCGTCTAAATGAAGCCAGTGTAATCATTTTTGGAGTGGGAGGAGTAGGTTCGTGGTGTGCAGAAGGACTCATTCGGTCCGGAGTAGGAAATCTCACAATAGTAGATAGCGACCGCGTCTGTATAACAAATGTCAACCGCCAGATGATGGCCACAACACACACCATCGGTATGGTGAAGGTCGAGGCCCTCAAAGAACGACTTCTTGAAATAAATCCTTCAGCACAAATTGAAGCAATTCAGGCGATATATTCCGAGGAAACGGCATCTCAATTCAATCTTGACGATTTTGATTTCATCATCGATGCAATTGATTCATTGAAAGATAAAGCCACTTTAATTTTGAATGCTACGCAAAGTAAAGCGAAATTTTATTCTTCGATGGGGGCTGCTCTTAAGCTGGACCCAATGAAAATTAAGGTAGCTGAATTTTGGGAAGTGAAAGGTTGTCCTTTGGCCAGGGCACTTCGCCAATGGTTCAAGAAGAGGAAAATATTCCCAAAGAGAAAATTCCTTTGCGTCTATAGTGATGAACTTCTTGAAAATAAGGGAGTAGAGTCATCCTGCGGAACTGACCATTGTGTATGTCCCAAACAAACGGATGCTCCGGGTGATCCGGCTCTCGCTAATCATGAATGGTGTAGCTCTAAAGCGAGGATCAACGGGAGCTTAATGCATATCACCTCAATTTTTGGACTCACCCTGTCAGGACTTATAATTGGAGAGATAAGGAATAAGATTTAAGAGGTGAGATATAAGTAATGAGATTTAAGATATTGCTTCAAATAGAAAAATTTAAGAATTTTTAGTGATTAATGAGTGTGGATCACGAGGCCGTCGTAGGCTGCATAGACTCCATCGGGCAATTTAGCCTGAAAATCATTATGCCGACCGATCTCATGGCAGAAGTGGGTTAGATAGGCTCGGCGTGGTTGCAATTCCCTTATCACTTCCAAAGCCTCTTCAATTGTGAAATGGGCGAAGTGATCTTTAAACCTCAGACCATTAATCACTAAGACATCCAGGTTTTTAAGTTTCTCTTTCTCTTCTTCGGGGATTGTCTTGGCATCGGTGACATAGGCGAAATCGCCGATACGAAATCCCACAATTGGTAACTTCCCATGATAAACAGAAATAGGGATCACCTTCACTCCTTTGATCAAGAAAGGCGCGTCCGTTATCTCATGCATGTCGAAGGATGGCACCCCGGGATACAATTGTTCACGGAAACAATAATCGAGCCGTCGGTGGAGGTCTTGATTAACGTCTTTACGAAGATAGACTGAGAAATTTCCTCCGGCGCAGAAGGGTCTTAAATCATCAAACCCTCCTACATGGTCATAATGGCTATGAGTGATTAGCGCTGCGTCGAGGGAGGTTATTTCAGCTTTTAAAGCCTGCTGCCGAAAATCGGGAGATACGTCGATAAGCAATCTGACTCCTCTGGTCTCAACAAGGGCAGAGCAGCGTGTGCGCTTGTCTTCAGGAGCTTCAGAACGACACACGGGACAATAGCAACCCACTTCCGGAATACCTTTGGAAGTGCCGCTTCCAAGAATTGTCACCTTGATGTCAGTGTCAATAATATTTACTTCAGGATGGAGAGTCACTCCAAATTTTTCAAGCACAACTTTTTTGACATGGTCAGCCAAGGCCACGACGTCTTCTGCAGTTGCCTCCCCTTTGTTGGCTAAAACAAGACAATTTTTCGGATAGACTTCGGCCCCTCCTACAGAATAACCCTTTAACCCGGCATTTTCGATGAGCCACCCGGCCGGAATCTTTATATAGTAGGGGTCGTCGGTTTCATAATATGGTATATTCTGATAAAGAGATGCCATCACCTCTCGATAGAAGTATATCCTGATAATAGGATTTTTAAAGAAACTTCCGGCATTGCCCAATACAGCTGGATTGGGGAGTTTGGAATTTCTGATTTCTATGACTTTTTGTGCCACATCCTTGGGAGAAGGGGCTCTTCCCAATTCTTGTTCTAAGGATTTCAGGGGTCCATAACTCAGATTCCGGGCTTCCGATGAGGGGGAAAGACGGAAACTCACACGGAGCACAATATAACGCCCCTTACCATCATTCTTAAAGATACTGTCGCGGTATCCGAATCTGCATTGTTCTCCGGAAAGAGTGATGACATCCCGAGTTAATAAATCGAAACATTCCACCTTGTGGATCAGGCTTCCCACCTCTACACCATAGGCGCCTATATTTTGCACCGGGGCTGCTCCGACACTTCCTGGAATGCCTGCCAGGTTTTCCAATCCTCCTAGCCCCTCTTCAAGAGTCCAGGCTACGAAATCCGACCAACTTTCTCCGGCACCTGCAATAGCAAAAACCGTTGAATTGTCTTTCTGATATTTTTTTACCCCCATGATTTTACAATGGACAACGAGCCCATTGAAGTCCCCCTTGAAAAGCACATTGCTCCCCCCTCCAAGAATAAAGATTTCGTTTTCAAGGAATTCGCTGCTAAGAGTGATTTGGCGAAGACGGTCTAAATTTTCGAAGGAAATGTAGAGCTTTGCCCGGGCCGGAATATGAAAGGTGGTCAGCGGCCCCAGAGGCTTATCATGTTCAAAAATTAGTGGCATTTATGCAAAAAGTCAGCGATTATTGTAGTAAACTTTAAACTTTCAACTCACAAATGAAAAAATCCGGGTTCTATTGTCTGATTCTTACGAGTCTTCCATCTTCAAACCAGAGAACACGGCCATTTTCATAGCTCCAAATATCAAGAGTCTGCGAATAGTCGTGGCCGGTATTGGAATCGGATGGGTTTCCGAGTGAGAGTCTCACTTCCTCTTTGGTCATACCCTCCTTAACTCTACTGCGGGTGATATGATCCCAGGTTTCGTCGTCGATTGAGGGATAATGACGCCGAGGGTCGCTTAGAGAAAAAATATTATGAAACGACCGGCTCTCGTTATCTGCGTTCCCATAGTTCATAAACATATAGACCTCTTGATTTTCGGGAGTCAATATCTTCAATCTAAGAGGAAACACTAGATTTCCGGGCTCAACATCTGTTACTGTAACTTCCACAAATTTTCTACCGTCAATCCGGTTACCCTCCTCGTCATACCAAAGCGGAGATCGAGTCCAGAATTTATGTCCCCGGAGAAGATTTCGGGCCTGCACCACCATGTCGGAATCTATCAGCATTGGCACTTGATCACTGAAGAGATTTTCCATTGCATAATCGAATTCTTTGCCCGTATCGTAGACATAAAGATATAGATGGTCGGTAAATTGCAAACCAACGTTTATTTGGCCCGCGGCATTGATTTTTGATTCCACACCGATGAATTCCAAAACCTTACCTTTCACTGAATCGGGAGCTACGGGCAAAATGCCCGATTGTGGAACAATCACAAGCAGAGCTTTGTCGTCAGCCGCTATAAATCTTTTGCCATTGGTCCAGTCTTTGAGGGGCTGAGCCACTAGATCCTTCATGAAAAGCTCTTCCGGAGAGGGATTGGAAAGTTTTCGGTCTTCGCGCGAAAGATTTATCTTTTTCGTGCCCTCAATGCCTGTAAAACATGATGTGGCCAACAGGAATAGTGAACAGACCACTATCCACATGACCATTTTAGCCCTTGGGAAAATCTCTTTAGTTCTATTAATAAAAATCATCGTCTGATTGCAAAATTAGTGAAAAAGGTTTGCCTGATAAAAAATAATCATTAACTTTGCGCCTGGAAAAGCGAAAGACATGGCGGGATAGCTCAGTTGGTTAGAGCGTCGGATTCATAACCCGGAGGTCTC
>JAFLTU010000075.1:0-1594 GCA_022509125.1 Muribaculaceae bacterium
GGCTGTTTCTCCACAAGTTGCAAGGGTAAAATTCCAACCTTTTTCTTTATTGAGTCTCACTAATCTTTGGGCAAACTCCTTCATCTGTTCAGGACTCCAGTCTATATAGTTAATACCACTTTTTTCAAGATTAGACTTAACTTTTCTATAAGAGATAATATCTGCAAAACTAAAAATTAATTTTTCCGTATAATCTTTTAATTGATCTCCAATATTTTCAATCTTCTTAAGAAGTTTCTCTATATTTATTTTATCCGTTAGAATCAAAGGATCAAACCTCCAAACCACAGCACCTTTCCCAAGTTCAGACACCAACTTCTTAAAAGTCTCAATTCTCTCTTGTAAAGGAGGAACACCGCGTTCAAGTCCTTCTTCCACATAGTCATTAAGTGAAAATTGTATATAACATCCAATCCCTTGTTCTTTAAGATAAGGTAGATAGTTTAATAACGGTTTCGGATTTTTTGACCAGAATACAATGAACTTGGTATCAGCATAACCAACGTAGCTTTTCACACCGTTAAATGGGTTAGTCCAAGCAGAATAACCTTTCTTTAACCTGTCAAAGAACCAATCTGCATAAAAAGCCGGTATATCAGTACTTCTACTTGCAGATACAACAACCGGGAAGGAAGCTTTCGCTTTCTCCCCA
Organism: Muribaculaceae bacterium; assembly: GCA_022509125.1. Classification (GTDB taxonomy): domain Bacteria; phylum Bacteroidota; class Bacteroidia; order Bacteroidales; family Muribaculaceae; genus Lepagella. The sequence continues at coordinate 653 of JAFLTU010000075.1, forward strand.
TTTTCCAATATAACAAATCTATCTTCTTGTTTCTTAGTCATTTTATTATCTCTTCAAAAATACTGGAGCTCCTTCGATGTGACCCGGTTTGGAGATTATTTCTTTTACCAATTCTGAATATTGATTTCCGGATTCAGAAGAAAGAAGAGCATTGAAGATTTCATAGCGGTAATCTTCGGGTCGTGTTTCTGGATAACCTAATTCGTTGATTTGTTTTCCTGATATTTCTTTAGGATCTGAAATCTCCATAATTCGGATTTCTGTCGGTTCTTCCACGTTATAAAGAACCAACTTATGGGTCTTATCAAACAAGTCTTTCTGTTCTTCCATGGAACCGGCACGGTCTCCCAGACGAACGTTATATTTATGTTGATCCAAAATCCATTGAAGATGTTCCTGAGATTTGAAACAACCGACTAAAATTGGCTCACTCTTAGTGAGTTGTGCTGAAGCTTCAAAATCAGAGTAACCATATACCTCATAAGGTTCAGCAGCCTGTTGATATTCTTCGGCTAAAGGCTCCGTGAAATATGATGGAGTTTTCTTTGTTGGTGATGAATGTTTTTTGAAATTCTCAGCCTGTTCTAGAATCTCTTTAAAAATTTCATCCTGAATTTTCGGAGGATAACCGGCTCCTGCAAGGAGGATGATCACATTCATCTTCAGTTCAGCCTTAAGGTCAGCACGATTAGTCCAGTCGGCAACGGTAGCTTGTTCTTCAACCATCTCCTTGACTTGCTTGGCAAGATCGGTCAACTTATCATCCGGGAAATTGTCAATAAACTCATATTTGACCGCTACCGATTTAAGAATGTCGAAGAATGCCTTTTCTTCAATAGATAGGCCTATTTCTTCGCCGGATGTGCGCTCCTTGGCTACGTCCTCCATCAGTTCAACCATCTGAGCCACAACATCGTCGATTACGTCGTTGGCAAGAGCCGC
>JAFLTU010000075.1:1694-4817 GCA_022509125.1 Muribaculaceae bacterium
ATGTCGAGTTCGTCTTTGACGACTTTGACTGCCTGTTCGATGGTTTCGAGGTCGGGTCCATCAACATTGCCGTTGCCACCGTATTGATGCAGGGCTTCGTTCATCTGTCGCTTTATGCCAAGATAATCCACCACAAGGCCTTTCTCCTTGCCGGGATATACACGATTGACACGTGAGATGGTCTGTATGAGCGTGTGCATTTGTAAGGGCTTGAAACAGTACATCGTGTCGAGACTTGGCACATCGAAGCCCGTTATCCACATATCCACGACAATAGCAATCTTGAAATTACTCTTGGTCTCCTTGAACTGTTTGTCGAGGGTCTTGCGATAATCGTCGTTACCGAGCAGATTGTAAAGCTCCTCGCTGTCCTCATCCTTGTTTCGAGTGATGACCATGGCGAGGCGAGGCATGGGTTTTATTTCTTTGCGTTCTTTTTCGGTGAGGGTCTCGCCATCCATGCACTCTTTCACCTCTGCCCATTCGGGACGAATCTTAATGATGGCCTGATAGAGGTTCCATGCTATAGAGCGGCAGCTGCATACAATCATCGCTTTGCCGAGAACTGTCGAGCCTTCCTCGACACGGCGCTCGTAATGCTCTACTATGTCTTTGGCGATATTGGCGAGCAAATCAGGGTCATTGAGGATAACGTCGATGCGCGTCATCTGCTTCTTGCTTTCCTCTATCTGATAATCGCTCGACCCCTCTTGTTTGGCTTGCTGATAATACCGCTCTATCTCTTTTACTTTTTCCGAGTCAATCATCACCTTGGCTGCACGTCCTTCATAAACTATTTTACGGGTAATCTCGTCAGCCACCGCTTCGGTCATGGTGTAGCGGTCTACAATGGGCCCGAAGACGTCGATGGTGTTGTCGAGCGGTGTGCCCGTAAAGCCAACGTAGGTGGCATTTGGTAGCGAGTCGCGCAGATACTTGGCGAAGCCGTATTTCTGCTTCACTCCCTCTTTTGTGATTTTGGTCTTTTGGTCAAGTCCGGCTTGCGAACGGTGAGCTTCGTCGGATATGCAAATAATGTTTGCTCGGTCGCTCAGAAGTCCTGTCGCTTCCTCAAATTTCTGAATCGTAGTGAGGAATACGCCTCCTGCTGTGCGGTCACGAAGCAACTTACCGAGAGCTTCACGGCTGTCAGCCTGCACGATTGTCTTGTCGCCGATATATTTGGTGGCGTTGAGAAATGTCTTAGCAAGTTGGTCGTCAAGGTCAGTGCGATCTGTTAGTAGCACAATAGTCGGACTGCTCAACGCTTTTGAGCGCATGAGGTGACGGGCGAGGAAAAGCATTGTGAATGATTTTCCGCAACCTGTTGCTCCGAAATATGTGCCGCCCTTACCGTCGCCGTCAGTGTTAAGACGCGAATGGCGCAGGATGTTGTTAAACAACGCCGTTGTAGCGAAATATTGTGGATAGCGGCATACAATCTTATCTTCATGCTTGGGGGTGTCGGGAAGGAAGATGAAGTTGTGAACCACATCGATAAGGCGCTCTTTGCGGAACAGGCCGTGCATCATGGTGAACAGCGAGTCGAAGGCTCCGTCGAGTACCGAGTCGGTGGCGTCGGCCTTGTTCCAACCGTAGAAGTATTCATATGGAGCGAAAAGCGAGCCTACCTTGTTATTCACTCCGTCGCTGATTACGACAAAGGCATTGTAGCGAAACAGCTTCGGGATGTCGCGGCGATAGCGTTTCGTGAGTTGCTTATAGGCATTTTCTATGGTGGTGTTCTGCTTGATAGCGTTCTTGAATTCAAGCACAACGAGCGGCAGTCCGTTGACGAACACTATACCGTCGGGTATGCGGTGATGTTCACCGTCAATGGCAAATTGATTGACAAACTTGAAGGAGTTGTTTTCGATGTCGTTATAATCAATCAGGTTTATGTAGATGTCGGGCTTATTGGGGTCGGTGCGACGCAAGGGGAAACCTTGTTGAATAAGTCGTAGAGCTTCGACGTTTTCGGCATAAACGCCCCCTCCCTCAGTGGTTTCAATCTTTGCGATAGCTCGGTTGATTTCATCCTCGGTGATACCGTCGGCTTGGTGTTTCTTTTTCAGGAAGCGACGCAGGTCGTCGTAGAGGATAACATCGCGAGAGTCACGGTCGATATTTTCGCCGTGAATATAGTCGTAGCCCTCGCCCTTAAAAAGCTCGATAAACGCCTGCTCTAATTGTGCCTCGTTAAATACAGCCATAGTTACTTAGATTTTGATATACATGCATCAATGAATAACTTACCAATAGGAGTCACAATAAAAAAATCTCGTTTGGCAATAATATCATTGTATTTACATGGGACTAATTCAGACTTCATTTCTTTCAACCCAAAATTTTCGCACATTCGATTATAATCTTTATCGGCTTTCAATCGGATCCAAGAATCACGATTCCCAACTATAATACCTAAACTTATAAAATTTGAAAGATTAGCTCCTATATTTTGAGGGAACATCAAATCTAAATCATATCTAAATATAGTTAAATGGCTTTCTAATATTTCATAATCACCATCTTTTTCAGCTCTTATTTCAGTATATGGAATATAATCTTCTTCTTTAATATAATTAAGTATTTTTGCTTCATCTGGAGAAAGCCTTTCAATCATGCTAACAAATGAAGGGTGTGCTTTATTTACAGTGTCAATGTTAGAAGCACTTGCTAACAAATTAGTAAAAAGATTTGCAATCTCATCATTTGTGGTGTAACTTAATCGTTCAAGTATTGGGACTCCAATTTGAGGATGTACTTCTATAAGCTTTTCTTCAGAGACTTCCTCTAATTTTTTTGCATAATCCTTTAGATGTTTTTCTGTATAGATTCTTGCTTTCTCTGTAAGATATTTTATTGGTAACATGAGCGTAGGACATAATTCAACTACTGTTCCTAACGTGCGGCCAATAGCATTTACCGTGGGATGCGCTAAGTCCTTGTATATAGTTAAATATAATTTGTCTTTGGATTCTTCGCTCATAATAATTTGATTTTATTTATCACGTTTTTCAATTGATTGTCTTATTGATTCAGGGAGATTTTCAAAAATGTCCTCAATTTCTTTAGGTTCGGTAATCATTCGTTCTGTGATAATATTTAGTAACTTCATTAGCA
>JAFLTU010000076.1 GCA_022509125.1 Muribaculaceae bacterium
ACTTACTGTGCTTCGGTTAGGCAGCGAGAGCGTAATTGTTATTTTCGCCAATTATGGTTCGATGTGTCGGTATTATAGAGTTTACACATCAAGACTCTGCATGCTTACTCACCGTTTCTACGTGCTGTCAAATCCAGTCACCCCCGGTTTGTCGAATCGCAAAATTAATATGGCTTGGGATTTTTACCAAATCTCAAGCCATTATTTAACATTATTTCACAATTTCTTCATCTCTTTTGCCCATGTGTCTTTCAATCCAATGGTCTTATTGAAGACGAGATGATCAGGCCTTGAGTCGGGGTCAACAGTATAATATCCAAGGCGTGTAAATTGGAAATGATCTTCAGGTTTTGCATTAGCGGCTGCCCAAGGTTCAAGTTTAACACCTTCCCTCACTTTCAAAGAGTCCGGATTGAGAAGGTCGCGAAAATCACCCTCTTCTGCAGATGGATTCTCCACAGAGAAGAGACGGTCATAATCTCTAACTTCTACTTCTACTGCCGTTGGCACTGAAACCCAATGGAGTGTCCCCTTCACCTTCCGGTCGCTCCCGGGAAGACCGCTACGTGTCTCCGGGTCATATTCGGCGTAAATCTCCTCGATTTCCCCTTCGGCATTTTTCTTCACTCCAGTGCATTTGATGATGTAGGCTCCCTTAAGTCTCACCTCCTTGTCGGGAGAAAGTCTGAAAAATTTCTTAGGAGGATTCTCCATAAAGTCTTCGCGTTCAATCCATAGCTCCCGAGTGAAGGGCATTTCATGTTTGCCTTCAGAGGGATTTTCAGGATTGTTTTCCATCTCCATCATTTCCGTTTTGCCCTCCGGATAGTTTGTTAACACAAGTTTTACAGGATTTACAACTGCACTAACTCGTGTGGCTGTCTTGTTGAGGTCTTCACGCACAGAATGTTCCAACAACTCAATATGGTTAAGTGCTTCATATTTCGTATATCCGATCCTGTCAACAAAGTCCTTTATGGCAGATGGGGTGAACCCCCTTCTTCTAAGCCCGCAGAGAGTAGGCATTCGGGGATCGTCCCAACCATTCACGAGCCCCTCCTTGACAAGCTGAAGAAGTTTTCTCTTGCTCATCACAGTATATGTGAGGTTCAGACGATTGAATTCAATCTGACGTGGGCAATATGACTCATCGGCCAATTCTTTGACAAAGTATTCATAGAGAGGACGATGAGGAACAAATTCAAGGGTGCATATTGAATGGGTGACCCCTTCGAAGAAATCGCTCTGTCCATGAGCGAAGTCATACATTGGATATACCTTCCATTTATCGCCTGTGCGCCAATGAGGCGTCTTGATAATACGATATATTATAGGGTCGCGAAAATGCATGTTGCTGTTTGCCATATCAATTTTAGCGCGTAGCACCATACTTCCCTCATCGAATTCTCCGGCATTCATTCTTTGGAAAAGGTCGAGATTTTCTTCTATCGGGCGGTCCCTAAAGGGAGAATTGACTCCAGGCTCTGTCGGAGTCCCTTTTTGAGCGGCGATTTGTTCGCTGGTCTGCTCATCTACATAGGCCTTACCCTCTTTGATCAGACGGATGGCAAAATCATAAAGCTGGGGGAAATAATCGCTGGCATAATAAAGACGGTCTTCCCAATCATAACCAAGCCATCTAATGTCTCTCATTATAGATTCCACATATTCAGTGTCTTCCTTCTGAGGATTGGTGTCGTCGAAACGAAGATTGCAAGTTCCTCCGAATTTTTCTGCGCTGCCGAAGTCCATGATAATAGCCTTGGCATGCCCTATATGAAGATATCCGTTGGGCTCCGGCGGGAAACGGGTGTTTAATCGGCCTCCGTTTTTGCCTTCTTCAAGGTCTTTTTTTATCTCCTGTTCCACGAAATTAAGACCTCCAGGGGCCTCATTTTCGACGGTTTTTACCTCTTCTTCCATAATAAAAATTAAATTTTTGAGCAAATTTAACATTTTTATTGCATAGTGACTTAATTTTGCAGTAATGAATTATCCATTCTTGCTTGCAAGGCGTTTGTCATTGGGCAACGGAGGAAGGCGAATGTCGCCGGCTGTGACTGTGGCCATCATCGCCATTGCAATCTCTGTAGGGGTGATGATTGCCTCTATAGCCATTGTCTTGGGATTCAAGAAGGAAATCACGGACAAGGTGGTTGGTTTCAACGGCCACATCTCAATCTATCGCCTTCCTTCCTCGGAAGAAGACAATAACCTTATTTCTGCCGAAGGATGTATAGATGAATTGTTGAAAAGTGAAGGTTTTATAAAAGATTATAATGTTCAGGCATCATTGCCGGCCATTCTAAAGACAAATGAAGATTTTAAAGGAGTCTATCTTCGTGGTTTGAATAGTGGAGCCTCTAAAACTTATCTTGAAAAAAACCTTGAAGAGGGAGAGGTGCCGGATTATGATGACGAAGCACAGTCAAACAGGATTATTATAAGCCGCATCGCAGCCAACCAACTGCAGCTCAAAAGCGGGGATAAGATAGATACATATTTTATCTCCGACGATGTCAGAGTCAGACGTTTGGAAATAGCAGGCATCTATAATTCCCACTTTGACCAATATGACGACGTAATGATTTTCGGTCCCATGAAACTTGTTGCTCAGTTAGGCAACATCCCTGAAGATACAGGCACTTATATTGTGGTTGAGACCGATGATTTCAACAAAATCCCTGAATATTCCTCGTTGCTACAGAACCGGATCAATCAAGCAGTGGCCTATGGAGAGACCGACTCATTTTATAGAGTTGACAATGTTTTGAACCAGGGAAGAGGTTTTTTCAGTTGGTTGAGCCTTCTTGACACTAATGTGGTGGTGATAATCATCCTTATGATGGTAGTGGGATGTGTCACCTTGATATCAGGTATGCTTATAATAATTCTTGAGCGAAAAAAGTTCATAGGACTCATGAGGGCATTGGGGGCTCCTGCTAATAAAATACGTTCTGTATTTATCTACATGGCCATCAGGATTTCCTTCCTGGGCATTATTATAGGAGACATATTGGTTTTGACGGGACTATATTACCAAGGGAAAAATCATTTTCTAAGGCTTGATGCCGACGCTTATTATATCGACTTTGTGCCAGTGGCCCTTCCGGGTTGGATAGTAGTGGCCATTGATGCAGGCGTTTTACTGACTGCATATCTTGTGTTGGTGCTGCCTTCTCGCTTTGTTGGACGGATTTCCCCGGCAGAAACAATGGTGAGGGCCGAATAAAAATAAAATTTCACAAAATTGTTGCAGAACATTTTAAGTGATAAAATAAGTTAAAAATATAAGATATATCACTTATAGTGTAAAATTTGGAGTTTTAATTTGTTGAATATCTAGATATTATTAAGAATTATTATTAATTTCTAAAAAATAAAATTCAATTTTTTTTCTCAGAAATATAGGTTTTTTCCTAAAAAATATTAAATTTGGACAACAATTAAAAAACAGTATAACCCAACCATAAAATAAACGTTATGCATTTTACCCCAAGAGAACAAGACAAGCTTACTCTGCTGACAGTGGGACTGATAGCAGAGCGCAGGCTCAAAAAGGGCTTGAAGCTTAACTATCCGGAGAGCGTTGCTTATATCACAAGCGCAGCTCTTGAGATGGCGAGAGAAGGAAAGACAGTGGAAGAAGTGATGCATGAGGCAGCCAATGTGCTCACCAAAGAACAGGTGATGGAAGGCGTGGCCGATATGATTTCTCTTCTCCAAGTTGAAGCAGTGTTTACAGACGGCAGCCGTCTTGTAAGTATCCACCAGCCGATTAAATAAGAAGGCCCAGAGTTTATTTTTTATTAACTAAAGAAAACAAGATTATGGCTCAAAACAATACAGACGAGACATATGCTGGCATCCAGGGTATTTTCCCGGGTCAGCCGCCGATCGCATATCCTAACACTCCGGGTTTCACACCTGCAGAATATGTGCCTGTTGGTGGAGTTATTCTCAAAGATGAGGATGTGACTTACAATGCTTACCGTCGCACAGTGAAGGTAACTGTTCACAATACAGGTGACCGTCCTGTCCAGGTTGGTTCTCATTTCCATTTCTTCGAAGTGAACCGTTATATGGAATTTGATAGGGCTAAAGCTTATGGCTACCATCTTAACATACCTGCAACCACAGCTATCCGTTTCGAACCGGGTGAGGAAAAAGAAGTGGAATTGGTGCAATTCGGAGGCAAGACCCGAGTAATAGGATTTAATGACCTTGTTAACGGCTATGCCGGACTTGAAGACAAACCGACATTCTATCCCAAACATATCGAGGCTCTTCGTCGCGTGAAAGAATATGGTTTCAAAAGCGTGAGCGAAGATGAAGCCGAGGCTGGTTACACTCAAACAGAAAAATAAAAATCACTCACAGTTATGGCAACAATTTCAAGAAAAGAATATAATAATCTTTTCGGC
>JAFLTU010000077.1 GCA_022509125.1 Muribaculaceae bacterium
ATCCTTTAAAATCAAAGAAGACAAATTCATTCCTTAAATAAAAGACGAGCGATATCTAACATATTCGCTCGCTTTTTATCTGTTTAGGTCTCCGTTTTGTCTTGATGTTGATTCCTGCTCCCTGATAAATTTATTTAGGAAACTATGCTCATTACAGCTCATTATAATGGTATCTCTTTTCGATAATAAATAAAAACTTGATAACGTTAGTAAAATGAAAGATTTATCTAACTAAAGATGAAACTTATCTTCCATATTTTTATTTTTTCCCTTCTGTTCATTATCCCTGTCCCGGTAACTTCAGCTTCAGAACTACAGGATTCAATTATTTACTACAACCTCACGATTGATGAACTATTCCACCTCGGACTTGAAAAAAGCCTTAGGATACGGGAATCAAAACTTCAGGTACAGGTTGAAAATGAACAACTAAAAACTGCTAAACGTAACCGCTTACCCCAAATCGGAATAGGTCTTGCAGCGGGATATATGGGTCAGCCTGTTCTCTTCACTAACGGTCTTGCCAATCCCACTTTCCCGGTTGCTCCTCGTTGGAAACATGATTATGAGGCTCAATTAGTTCAACCTCTTTTTCAGGGTGGAGAAGTCTATTTCAATGTTGAGAGAGAAAAAATAGAACAAAAAATTGCTGAACTATCATTAGAAGGAGAGGAACAGGAGTTGAAACTGGAATACTTGCAAAGATACCTGGAACTGTTTTTAATGTATAAACAGCTTCAAGTATATGACCGGAACATTTCAGCTGCTGAACACAGACTACGAGATATCCATAACATGTATGAGGAAGGGCTCGTCACAAGTAACGATGAGATTCGAAGCAAGCTTCAGTTAACGCAATATCGACTCGCAAGAAGAACGGTAGACGACAATATCAGGGTTTATAGCACCACATTGGATGTCCTTTTAGACCTTGACAAAACTCTGATCATAATGCCTGATACTACCATCCTTGAAGACCTGGAGCTTCCTCTGCAAACATTGGATTATTATTTAGACCATGCTTCAGAGAATTATCCCGGCATGAAAATAGCCAGGGAAAAAGACAAACTCTCTAAAGTCCATGTCTCCTTGTCCCGTTCCGACTATCTTCCTAAATTAAGTCTTATTGCCAATTATGGTCTTATACGTCCTCTCTCTTCATCACTGGAAGATAAGTTCTACCAAAACTGGGACGTGGGACTTTCCTTGACTTTCAATATATCTTCTTTATATAACAATAAACTTAAAGAGAAGAAATTAGGAATGTTAATATCCAAGAACGCTCTTGATGAGGAATGGCAAAACCTTTATATAAGAATAAATGAAAACTATTCCCTTCATCGTCAGGCATTAGACCGGATCAAAACTCTTGAACTTTCTGTAAAAGAAGCGCAAGAAAACTATCGTATAGTCAACAACCGGTATATGAGTCAACTTTCCATTCTTACTGATTTATTGGATGCAGAATCTGTTTTGATGGATTCCGAGCTTCAGCTTACAGGAGCTCAAGTCAATGCCTTATTTACATATTGTCAGTTGTTGCAGGTCTGTGGTAAATTATAAAACATGAAAGTTTCAAAGATAAAATTACGCAATATAACTATCAATACCTTCTGTATTCTGTTGGCATTGGGAGGAATTGTCTGGGGTGTTAGTTATCTGTTAAGATATCAGCGATATGAAATCACCAACGATGCTTATGTCGACCAATATGTCGTGCCGATCAGTGTACGCCTCCCCGGATATATAGAAAATGTTTTCTTTTTTGAGCATCAGTTCGTCCATGAAGGTGATACTCTTGTTGTGTTGGACGACAAGGAATATAAAATCAGATATATGGATGCATTAGCCTCCTTGAAGGATGCACAGGCTGCCTTAGCCACATTGAACTCTGAGGCTCAGACCAAAAAGATTAATATAGACGTGCAACAGTCCAATATCGAGGAAGCCAAGGCGAGGCTCTGGCAACTGGAGCAGGAATACAAGCGGTATGAAAAGTTGCTGGAAGAAGAATCCGTTTCCCGTCATCAGTTCGAACAAGTGAAAGCGGATTATGATGCGGCAAAAGCAAGATATGAGGCACTTGTAAGGCAGGAAGATGCAACAAAATCTTTGTATGCCGAAACCAATAGCCGTTTCGGATCTGCAGAAGCTCAAGTATTGAAGATGGAGAGCGAGGTGGATCTGGCAAAACTTAACCTTGAATATACTGTGGTTCGTGCCCCCTACGACGGATATATGGGCCGACGCACAATTGAAAAGGGTGAATATGTACAAGGGGGACAAACATTGACCAATCTTGTGAAAGGAAACGACAAATGGATAACGGCAAATTATACCGAAACCCAGATCGGGAACATTTATATAGGGCAGCCTGTTCGTATCTATGTCGATGCAATCCCTGACAAAACTTTTTATGGTACGGTCACTTCAATTTCTGAGGCCACTGGAAGTAAATATTCGTTGGTTCCCACAGATAATTCAGCAGGCAATTTTGTAAAAGTCAGACAACGGATCCCGGTAAGGATAGATCTGGAGGATATCTCAGAGGAAGATATGGAACTTCTCAGAGCAGGAATGATGGTGGTTGCTGAAGCTGAAAAAGCAAAGAAGCATTAAGAGATGGCACAAAGCAGTTTGCCGTTAAGGGAGGGGGTGCCTCAATGGATCGGAGTATGTACGATTCTTCTCATTATGGTCATTACTGCCACAATGAACGGCATAAGCCTGAGTTCCGCACCGGAATTTGCAGGTGCCCTAAGTGTTGTGAGTGATGATATCACCATGAGTTATTATTCCACTTCTGTGGGATTATGCATTATTTATCCCATAGTGAGGTTTTTTAATCTTCGCAACACTCCAAAGACTTTGCTCTTAGTTGGTCTTATTGCAGAAGTGATTCTTGCCTTGGTAAGCGCCAAGACTGATAATGTGACGGTACTCACGATTGCATGTTTCTTCACCGGAATAGCTAAAGGCCTCCTGTTGTTGACGTGCCTAGGAATGATTCGGCCTTTTATTACTCCTTCTAACCGCAATAGCACTTTCATTTCATGGCTTATACCTTTCAGCATGGGGGTGGGACAATTATCTACTTTCACTACCGAATGGTTTACATTGTATTTCGAATGGCAGTATATCTATTATGTCATTATTGTTTTAAGCCTTCTTGCCATTCTTTCAGTGCTCATATTTTTTAAATACGCCAATTTATTGTTCCATTTTCCTTATGGGAAAATTGACTACACCGGTGTTTTCCTTATAACCTTGACCTTACTGGGATTTGTATACATCTGTGCCTACGGCAAGAACCTTGATTGGTTCAATTCACCAAAAATCGTAACCGCTTCAATTTTTACCCTTTTGGTTTTTATAATCTTCCTGATTCAAAACAATTATTCATCCAAACCATACATACGTTTGTGGCAACTGGTGAGATGGGAAGGATTGTTGGGTTACGGCTTTATGGTCCTCGTTATGTTTTTTAATGCCAGCAGTACTGTAATAAACAGTTATATGAGCAGTGTGCTGAAGATTGATAACCTTCATTCGGCTCAACTTAATCTTTGGGTAATACCCGGCTACATTGTAGGAGGAATAGTATGTTATCTTTGGCATCGTTATCTTTCGAATATCCGGGGATTGGTGGTGTCAGGCACGTTCTGTTACTTATTATATTTTGCCATCGCATATTTAAACGTAGCTTCAGACGCAAGATACCAGTCGTTGGAATTAGCCGTGTTTTTTAAGGGAGTGGGAATGATAATCCTGATTGCAAACTTTATAATTTACCTCACTCGGGATTTAAAATATGAGGAAAAACCATCCCATTTGTTTTATAATATCGGTATAAGAGGTGTTCTGGCTCCCGTTTTATGGGCTGCCGTAGTTTCCACCACATTATATAGAGGGACCCAGGGAGCCATTGTGAGACTTGCAGATACTATACGACTTGACAATATTACCTCTTATGATCAGTATTTGAAATCTTATAGAAGTGCGATTGCAGGAGGTCACGGAGACTATGAATCCATGCAGATGGCAGTATCTTCACTTTACAATACATTGAATTCACAGGCTACTTTATTGACGGTGAAACAACTTTTAGGAACTTTTTTATTGGTTGCTGTCATTACAACGGCTCTTTCAATAATTTTGCCTTATAAAAACCATTTTAAACGAGATTTAGTGAAACGCCCTTCCATTGAGACAACAT
>JAFLTU010000078.1 GCA_022509125.1 Muribaculaceae bacterium
CTTTGAGGGGGTAGTGGCCGTTAGGCCGTGTGAGTTCGAGTCTCATCCTGGACACCAAAAGGGTGAATGTTCGCAAGCGAAGATTCACCCTTTATTTTTTAGATAACCCCTCCATCTGCCTCGATTAACGAAAAACGATTCACGATTATCGCTTCCCAATGGACTCCATAACAGATATCCTTTCAAATTACGGCCTCGCCGGACTTTTCATCGGCTTCTCTACCTTCCTGATTATAGGATTATTTCATCCTCTCGTCATCAAAGGGGAATACTATTTCGGGGAAAAAATCAAATGGGCTTTCCTGGCCGGAGGAATAATCTTCCTTTTCCTCTCGATAATTGCCCAGGGCCTTGTCCTTTCTGCTATATTCGGAGTCACTTCATTCAGCAGCTTCTGGGGCATCAAGGAAGTGGTGGAACAAGTGGAACGTGTCCGCAAAGGATGGTTTCCCGCCAACCCTAAACATCCCGAGCGTTATCAGCCCATCAAAAGTAAACAGAAAAATTCCCGGCTCCCCGAATCTTAATTCAGTCTTTGAATCGGCAGACTAGGTCGGAGTAGTGGTCGATGCGGCGGTCGCGCAGGAAGGGCCACCAATGTCTGACGTTTTCAGTGCGCATAAGATCGATTTCCACCAAAGCCTCATCGGGGCCGTTCTCAGGGCTCATATGTAGAATCTCTCCCTGTGGTCCGCAGACGAAACTGGAGCCCCAAAAATCAATTCCTGAAGTGTGGCCTGTGGGATCCTCCTCAAAGCCATAACGGTTGACGCTGACCACCGGCAACCCGTTAGCTATCCCGTGGGCCCGTTGCACAGTCACCCATGCGTCCCTTTGACGATTCCTCTCCTCAGAGTCATCATCCGGATTCCATCCGATCGCTGTAGGATATATCAACATATCTGCCCCCTCCAGAGCCATCAGACGGGCTGCCTCGGGATACCACTGGTCCCAGCAGACAAGAACCCCAAGTTTCCCTAGGCTCGTCTCAATCGGATGAAAACCCAGATCACCCGGAGTGAAATAGAATTTCTCATAAAATCCCGGATCGTCGGGGATATGCATCTTCCGATATTTCCCCGCGAGACTCCCGTCGTTTTCGAATACTAATGCCGTGTTGTGGTAGAGTCCGGGAGCACGCCGCTCAAAGGCACTTGTCACCAACACCACATTGTTTTCCCGGGCCGCTTCAGAATAAATCTCAATGAAATCTTCAGGACGGGTGGCGTAGCGGAAATTTTCTACATCCTCACACTGGCAGAAATAGGGTGAGTCATGCAGTTCTGAAAGCACTATCAGCTGTGCTCCTTCCGAAGCAAGGCTCTCTATCGACGATAAATTCCTTTTCCGGTTGAGTTCTATATCCTCGTCAAATGAACGTTGGATCAATCCAACTTTTATTTTATTCTCATCCATATCTCAATCCCTCTTTTTTCTTATCCTCTTGTAAACTTCATTATTTTCAGACTTCAAACACCACAGGATTAAAAAGTCCTCTGGGGAGTTGCATTGTTGCGCAGTGGAGCGAGCCATGTTGCTTTATCAGAGTGCGGCAATCCACTCCCACAACCCTATGGCCCGGGAAGGCGATTCTGACAGTCTGCTTCGCCAGTTCATCGTTTTGTGGCTGCGCATAAGTGGGCATGAAAATCACATCTTCCGTCACTAAATAATTGGCATATGTGGCCGGGAGCCGGTGGCCTTCCTCGTCATAAATTGCATCGGGCAATGGCAATTCCACCAAGTTATAGGGAAGTCCCTCCTTGTTTCGAAACATTGAAAGTTGGGCCCTCATCTTGAACAGACCTTCAAACTGGGGGTCGTCGACATTTCTGCAACCGGTGAAAAGAATAATATTATCAGGTGCCATCCTTGCCAGAGTGTCGATATGAGAGTCGGTATCATCTCCTTCAAGCTCGCCAAAGTCGAGAAAAAGCACATGCTCAGCCCCTAAACGTTTTCTCAATTCCCCGTCGGCCTCCTTTTTATTGAGATATCCATTGCGGTTGGGAGAACAGAGACAGCGGGTTGTGGTCAAAACAGTTCCCTCACCGTCTGTATCAACTGACCCTCCCTCCAATATAAATCCGGTTTCGTTGCGATAAAGCCCTTTATTGAAGACCGACAATTCATTTAACCGACGGTTAACCTGATTATCCTTGTCGGCTGCGAATTTGAGGCCCCAGCCATTAAAACCGAAATCGAGACCTCTAAGATCGCCATGTTTTAAAATTGTCAGCGGTCCGTAGTCACGTGTCCATGTATCGTTGAAGGGAACCTCAATAAAAGTTACTCCCTTTAAATCCCATGCACTTCTCTTCTTATCGGAGCCCTTCCCGGGTGTCTCCTTTGCTCCTCTGATCACCTGTTCGGCTCTCATGCGGTCTTTACAAAGCACCACAACATGGATTCCCTCCTTCACTAAGGACCCTATGATTCTTCGATATTGCTCCTCGGCCTCCTCGAGAATATAATTCCAGTCTGTCTCTTCGTGGGGCAATGCCAGCATCACTCCATCGATGGGACTCCATTCAGCTAAAAATTCTTTCATGCTCCCAAAGTTAACAAATTTGACATTAAAAAAATTGAGAAAACCGAATCAAAGTTGATTAACCCTCCCTAAAGAATGATTATCCCCATGTTTCCCCAAATTTAAATTATAATTATTTTCATTCTTTTACATTTAAAAGAGTTATAATTTGGGTAGAATGCATTAGAACTAAAGGAAAATTTTTGAGCTTAATTGAAAATCATGGGAATTTTTAATTGAAAATCATGGGAATTTTTCATTGAAAATCGTGGGAATTTATTAATTTTGTGGAATAAAATTTCTTTATACCATATGTATTATCCCCGGCTTATTCAAAAAGAGATTGAGCTAAAGCTCAAAACCTCGGGTGCTGTCCTGGTCTATGGGCCTAAATTTTGCGGGAAAACCACCACCTGCATGCTTTATCAGAAAAGCTATATTAAGCTCAATACAAAGCAAAGAATATCAATGGCTCGTTTAAATCCTTGGTTTGCCCTCGAAGGAGAAGAACCCCATCTAATTGACGAATGGCAGACAGCTCCCGATATCTGGAACCAAATAAAAGAATCTCTTGATGAGGATTATAGGTTCGGCAGATTTATCCTCACCGGAAGTTCAACCCCTGTCGACAAAACCGATATCTATCATTCAGGAGCCGGGAGAATCACACCAGTATTTATGCGGCCTATGAGTTTATGGGAGTCGAAAGAGTCTAATGGTTTCGTGGAATTGTCGTTATTATTTGAGGGTAAAAAGGATTTCAAATGGGAATTAAATACCCCGGGGCCTCTTGAAAGAATTGCATTCCTTTTATGTAGGGGCGGATGGCCTATTTCGGTGACCGCAAACCAAGAAATAGCTTTGGAAATAACAAAAAATTATTATAACTCTCTTTTTATTTTTGAGGAATCGGATAATGAAAGATTTAGAAACAAGAAGCCTGAGGTGATTAAAATGATTCTTAAGAGTTACGCAAGAAACATTTCCTCCGAGGCAGCTATTTCTACTATTGTTTCAGACGTCAGACAAAGCAATGAACGCTCAATGGATGTTAAAACCTTTAATGATTATTTAGAGGCCTTAAGAGATATTTTCCTTATCGAGGATTTACAGGCGTGGTGTCCTTCAATCCGATCTAAGACAACTATAAGAAGCACACCAACACGCCACTTTGTAGACACTTCGATTGCATGTCGGGCTCTGAATGTGTCTCCAAGCGATTTAATGGCCGATTTGGAGTCATTTGGACTTTTCTTTGAAGACTTTGCTGTGAGGGATCTGCGAATTTACGCTAATTACCTTGGAGGAGAAGTAAGACACTATAGAGATAATACCGGATTAGAATGCGACGCAATAATACTTTTGGACGACGGAAGATGGGGAGCCATTGAAATAAAATTGGGAGGAGAAAAACTTATTGAAGAGGGGGCTTCTAACTTAATGAGGCTTCAAAATA
>JAFLTU010000079.1 GCA_022509125.1 Muribaculaceae bacterium
GGTAAAGGCCAAAGGATTTTAAGTCCTTCGTGTCTACCATTCCACCATTCCTGCAGCTAATTAATATGGTTTCTGAAAATGTTGTTCAGAATGGAGGTTTAGCGTCGCAAAGTTAACTCTTTTAAGGCTCCAAATAAGAGGTTTTAGCCTCAGAATATCATTATTTATCAAAATTTAACATCTCACTGCAATCTGTTGGCAGTGTGAGGAGATAATTTTGCATCGTGAATAAGAAAATGTTTTTCTGAGGTTTTTCAATATACATCAAGTAGAAAAGAAAAAAGTCGGTAAAGATTGGAGAGATAGAAACAGCAATCATAAATGGGAAAACTTAGAAATGATAATTAAACAAAAGAAAGGAGGGTCTTATGAACAGACGGAACAGAACCATAACTTTAGGCGATAAGATTTTTGCAAGAGTGACTCGCAATGGTCGCACAATCTTCAACTATATGACTGAGAAAGTGGCTACGATGAGCCAGTTGATAAGCGAGCTTAGGATAGCTATGAAGGATATGGAAGGCCTTGTCATGCTCCATATCAGAAATTATCATCAGGGTTGGGGCGAAGAGAGGCCTTTGATGCTTTATGCAGAAAAAAACCGGAATATGGACTCATTTAGAAATTTTGTGGCCGATATGCCAGCCAGATCCTACGTTAAACGAGTGGAGAGGCAAATGATGTTTCCATGGGAAACACATTGACACTCCAGTCTTATCCAGGTAAAAGGTTTTGGGATAAGGAACCCGGGGAGATCAGGGATTTTAAGGTTGTGGGATAAAGAACGGAGGGTATCAGGGATTTAAAAGATCTTTGTTATAGAAATCAAGTATAGATTTCGAGTATTCTATCAACATTGCGGCCCGGCTTTGGGGATTGATGGTGAGAGCATGATGATAATCATTGATAGCCTCCCTCCGTTTCCCCATTTTCCAATAGTTTAAACCTCTTTCAACGAATGCTTCATCTGAATCCGGATTATCAGTGATGTAGCGATTTAAATGGGAAATTGCCTCTTGAGGAGGCAATTTTTTTATCTCGTCAAGCGATTGGAGGTAAGGATTCATCTGAGGAAATTTAAAGAGTTTTCACTTGGGCCAGTCCTTCACTAAAAGAATAAGTAAGTATTGCCATAGAATGATTGAGAAGAGTTGCCTAAAATAAATCAGAATAGATTTTAAATCAGGAAATCTTGTAAAGAATCACTCATAAGCCTTCTGTCAGTGAAATGGTGTGGGAGTTAATCGGTTTCCCTAAGAATAGAGAGGCAAGAGAATCGAATTTATCGGTGTGTTCGGTAGTGAGATATGTTACTGTAGCCCGGTTAGAGAGGCGCATTTCGATTTCCGGATGTCGGGATAGATAGTTTTCCAGGCTATCGGCCACAACCGGACCTTGACATAACACTTTGACATCCTTAGGGATAAAAGCCTCAATCTTATCAAGAAGGAGAGGGTAGTGGGTACATCCGAGCACAATTGTATCGATCAGGGGGTCTTGCCTGAAAAGGGCATCGATATCTTTTTTAACGAAATAGTCGGAGCCCTCGGAAGCAAATTCATTATTTTCCACAAGGGGGACCCACATGGGACATGCATGTTGGGTCAAATGGATTTCTGGATCCATTTTTTGCAATTCCAGGTAATAGGAATTGCTTTTGACTGTGCCGGGGGTGGCAAGTAGACCCACATGTTTAGTGGCGGTAACCTCCGGGAGGGTTTCCACGGTTGGCCGAATTACGCCGAGCACTCTTTTTGAGGGATCGAGGGCAGGGAGGTCGTTTTGCTGGATAGTCCTTAAGGCTTTGGCAGAGGCTGTGTTGCAAGCTAAAACAACAAGATGGCACCCTCTTTCGAAGAGTGCCTTCACTGCCTGGAGTGTGAATTCGTAGACTATCTCAAATGATCGGCTGCCATAAGGATTTCTGGCATTGTCGCCAAGATAAAGATAATCATATTGCGGAAGGCGTCGGCGAATTTCCTTAAGTATCGTCAGGCCGCCATATCCGGAATCGAATACACCAATTTTCAAGTTCAGTTGATGCCTAATTTAGCCTTCACTTCGTTGGTGATATCCACAACCGGGTCGGCATAATAAAGAATGATGCCGGAGATATTGGGTTCAATGAGAGAGAAATTACCTTCCTGTCCCACTGAACGGATAGCATCTTGCACCTTTTTCTCTATGGGAGCCATGAGTTCTTGTTGCACTTTGGCCAATTCCTGTTCAGCTGTCTGCTGGAACTGCTGCACTTTGGCTTGATATTCCTGGAAATCTCTCAATTTGCGCTCTTTGATAGCCTCAAGTTCGTTTTCCGGCATATTCTGAAGATCGTCGTATTTTCTTTTCAATTCTTCCTGCAATTTGCCGAACTCATCCTCATATCTTTTAGAGGTTTCCACGAATTTGTTTTGAGCCTCTGTGTATTCGGGCATTTTTTGAACCACATCATCCGGATTTACAATACCGATTTTCAATGACTGGGCGGCTGCACACATCGGAAGCACCAAAGCTGCAATCAATAAGATTTTCTTAATCATTTTGTTAGAATAGTTTTTGTTTCTCTCCCTTTAAGAGCAAAGCCTCATTAAGGGAAGAAGTTGAAATTATTTGCGAATTTAAATATAAAACTAAAGCTCAGGAGGCTTTAACAGTGCAAATTTAACTAATTAATTGGAATAGCCCAATTTTGCGAGCACTTCATTGCTGACATCAATCTTGGGGGATGCGAAAACGATGCTTTGAGATGAGGCACGGTCGAAAATAACTTGATAGCCCCGTTCTTCAGCCACAGCCTTCACAGCATTATAGACATCGTCTTGTATAGGCTTCATAAGCGACTGACGCTTCTTATAGAGCTCACCTTCCGGACCGAAGTATTTATAACGGGTTTCAGTCACCTCTTTTTCTTTCAATACTATTTCCTCTTCTTTTTTCTTTTTCTGATCATCAGAGAGGAACACCATCTCAGCCTGATAGTTTTTATACATAGTCTCAGCCTCTTTGGAGAGTTCGTTGACTTCCTTTTCCCATTTTTGCGACACTTGGCTGAGCTGCTCGTTGGCCATTTCGTAGCTCGGGATATTTCTAAGGATATAATCCATGTCGACAAGAGCAAACTTCTGGGCTGACATTGAGCCAACTCCTATTACTGCTAGGATAAGGGCGAATATTGTTTTCTTCATAGCTGTCTTAAATTTTTAATATATGACCTTAGTCAGGAGAGATGGTTTAAAGTGGCAGGTTAAATCCAATTAACATGAATATGGGGGAGAGGAGGGTTAGAATTCCTGACCTAGCACAAAGTGAATCTGAGAACCGCCTCGTGTGCCCCACACTTTGTCGAAACCATAGCCCCAGTCGATACCGAGCATGCCGAGCATAGACAGATATAATCTGACACCCACACCGGCACTACGTTTCAGATTAAATGGAGAGAAATCTTTCACCGAAGTCCAGCAGTTGCCGGCCTCAGCAAAGGCTATGGCGTAGATTGTGGTGGAGGGTTGGAGCATGAATGGGAAATGAAGCTCCATGCCGAAACGACCGTAGGCGTAGCCTTCATAACCCCAGGGAGTGAACTGGCCGTTTTCGTAACCACGCATTGCGATTGTCTCAGTAGCATACGTGTAGCTTCCTGACATTCCGTCGCCTCCGTAATAGAAGGTTTCAAACGGGGTTTTAAACCATTTGTTCCATGACCCGAGCAATCCGAAGTCGGCACGTGTCATAAGCACCAGCGTCCAACTACCTTCCGGACTTGTCAATGGAGTGTAGGTGCGGCTTTTGAATTTCACCTTCCAATATTCAATCCATTTATACATTTCCTT
>JAFLTU010000008.1 GCA_022509125.1 Muribaculaceae bacterium
AAAGGTTATAAAACCTATACATGTAACGGATATTGGTTTCTGAGAAACCTTTCTCACCCGGCATTTCTCTGTTTATAAACCTTACAGCTTGATACTGACTTCGCAGAATAGTGTTCTTTATAATATTTCCGCAATGCCATAATCCTGTTGGGTCTGTTTTATTTTGAGTTCTTTGTCCATAATGCATTAATCTAATTTAATGATACAGGATTATAAAACAATTTTCCTCCAGTATCGTCTTTATCTCCAAAATCACTATCCGGATCAAAAACTAACTTCCATGAAATTTCTTTTACTTTTTTAAAGTTGATTTCTTTTTTGCTATCCGTCATGTCCATTAAAAAATCATTGATTTCAAAATGGCGGATTAGACCTCCATAACCTGGGCTTCTCATTTCTTTATGCATAAGATACACGTCGGATTCAGGCATGTCAATTTCGATAATCCAATCATTCGGGTTGTTATTCTTCAAGGCTTGTTTTATGTGGAATGTGATCATAGACATAAAATACGTTACATCAGATGGAATATTATTTTCATGTGTGGGTATTTCTCCTAAATAGTCTAAGCAAAATTCTAATGCTTTTTCCAGTCCATCATCAACAAAAGGAATGCCTCTCTTAATTGTATCCATTGTGTACCACCATTCTTCATCCTCATAATGATTGATAAATAGGGTGACATAATCTTCAAAATCGGAGTCACAGGGTTCTCCTTCATAATTCAATAATACTTCCCAATCTTGTGTAATTGTCACCCTGGGTCCTGATTGTCGGTCTGGGTATACCTCGTAATATTTGTTTAAGGCATCAAAAATACGCTGAGCCTTATCTTCCAATGTCAGACTTTTACGCTTAATCTCCATGTTAAGACAATGTAGAAATGGATTATAACTTTAAATGAAAAACTTCGTCTAATATAGTTATAATCCTAAAGACAATTAAATTTACCTCCCCCTACCTTATAATTATTTCTTAATTTAACTTGTGTTTGATTTTTATTTAAGTTTTGCTATTCGAAGTATATGATATATTTTGTATTTTTGAGCCTATTTACAGCCAAGAACAAGAGAGTCTTTCCGAATAACCGTTCGCTTGAAAAATGTTTATCTTCATACCAATACTCCAATTAATATAAATACCATAAAATTATGCCAAGGATAATTGCGATTCTTTTTTTCATTCTTATTTCCCTAATGGCGATAAATGCGCAAAAATATGAGGAAATAAATGACATCTCTTATACACCCTCCGGCGATCCCTATGCTTTAGAAAGATGCAAGCTGGACATTTATTATTCGCCCGATCTTCGGCAACGGCCCGTGGTGGTATGGTTTCATGGAGGAGGCCTAACCGGAGGGGAAAAATTCATTCCTGAAGAATTGAAAGAATCCGGATATGTGGTAGTGGCTCCGAATTATCGTTTGATACCCAAAGTGGAAGTGGATTCTTGCCTCGATGATTCGGCGGCAGCTGTGGCTTGGGTGTTTAATAATATTGAGGATTATGGTGGCGATCCCTCTAAAATCTTCGTGGCAGGTCATTCCGCCGGCGGTTATCTCACAAGCCTTATCGGGTTAGACAAAAAATGGCTTGAGAAATATGATATCGATGCAGATTCCATCAGAGGCCTTATCCCTTACAGCGGACAGGCTATTACCCATTACGCTCACCGGCAGAACCATGGCATCTCAGAACTCCAGCCTACCATTGATGAATACGCTCCCTTGTTTCATATCAGAAAAGACGCCCCTCCCTACGTCATAATATCCGGCGACCGGGAAATGGAGCTATTCGGCCGATATGAAGAAAATGCTTATTTATGGAGGATGTTGAAACTGATCGGCCACCCTTACGTGGAAATTTACGAAATAGGGGGATATGACCACGGAGCCATGGCCGCTCCGGCTCATCATATCTTAAAATCTCATATAAAGAGAATCTTACAAGATTGATTTCATCAGATACAAATAGGGGTTATAATTTGACTACTTGATGGAGATTAGAGTCGGGATAAAGACTGATGGCGAACCCATTTTGCGGAAAGAGGGGGAATACACAGTTTTGGAAAATATGCTAATCGGCCACGGATTCCATTGGGAAAAGAGAATACGGGCCGTTTTGAGTGGGGAAATAGAATTTCTGAGGCCCGAGAAGGGAAAGGATGAAGAGATAGAGAAACCGGAAGATGAGCATTATGGAGAAGAACGAAGAGAGGAAGAATGGGAAGATAAAATTTCTCTGATAAACATTCTGCCTGTTGAAACCTATCTTGAATGTGTGGTAGGCAGTGAAATGAATCCGGCAGCTCCCGTGGAGTTTTTGAAAGCCCATGCCGTAATTTCGAGGAGTTGGGTGATGGGAAAAATTCTGAATCTGCATCCTTGTGGTTCGGAGGGTCAAATTAATAGGGAAAGCCGGTTGATTGGGTGGGACGACACGGGCAAACATCATGGTTTTCATGTTTGTTCTGATGACCATTGTCAACGATATCAGGGTCGTCAGAATGTACATCCTGTATCTTTGCAGGCCATTCGCGCCACAGAAGGTGAGGTGTTGACTTCCCATAGCGGCAATATTATAGATGCCCGTTTTTCCAAATGCTGCGGAGGAGTGACAGAACTTTTCTCAACCTGCTGGCAACCGGCGGAAATAGATTGCATTAAGAGCTTTGAGGATCCATGGTGTGATTTGTCGGGCCTTAGCCTTCGGAGTAGAAGGCTTTTGCTTTCCGGAGTGCTCAAAGATTATGATCTTTCCACCCCGGGCTATGGATACAGATGGGAAACAGAAATTGCTAAAGCCGAAGTCGAAACAAATCTTGAGGAAAAATTCGGCAGGAATATAGGAAGGCTAATGAAGGTGGTTCCGCTTCATCGGGGTCCATCTCGACGGATTGATCTGATCAGATTGGAGGGTAGCGAAGGGGTTTTGGATGTAGGGAAGGAATTATGGATAAGGCGTTTGTTTTCGTCCACCCATCTCTATTCCTCCGCCTTTGACATAGAAGAATCGGGCGAAACTTTGAAATTGCGTGGACGGGGCTGGGGCCATGGCGTGGGCCTCTGCCAGATCGGCGCAGCCAGAATGGCCTCACAGGGCGCCTCCTATAAGGATATTCTTGCCTTTTATTATCCCGGATCCCGCCTCTCCAAAATAATTTAATATATAAGAAAATTTTTTGAATAAGCTCCATTTTTCATTTTGCAGAGCATAGATTAGTTCCATATCCATTTCATCCGTTTCCATATAATATTTTAAAGATTTAAGGAAAACCTTATAATTTTGCATAATGCTAAATTTCTAAAGATGATTCCGTAAACCAACTCATTTCCCCATTTCCCTCTTTTGCGGAGAGTCAAACAAATCATTAACTTCCAAACTATTAAACTTCTACGGAGAATATGGCAAACGATAATGAAATTCTAAAAAGAATTAAAGAGAAAGCCGGTGTCAACATGACCAAGAGCGTGGATTTCGACATTTTGGCCCAGGCTATCAAAGACAAAACCAACGAAAGTTTGGGGGTCAACACGCTCAAAAGGCTCTTTGGGTATAAGACGGAGAAGGTTGTGCCACGCCTTTCCACAATGGATGTGATCGCCCAATATCTGGGATGCGCCGACTATGAATCTTTGATAAAGGAATTGGGCGAAGATGCCGACATTTCTCTTTTCACCCCGATCGATATAATTGAGGTTAAAGATTTGGAGAAAGGAACTCAAGTGAGGATTGCCTACGATCCTAACCGGGTTTTCTTCCTTACATATTTGGGAGACATGAAGTTTATTGTCAATGAGGTGGAAGGGAGCAAGAACATACTTAAAGGCGATACTCTCCTCATAACCCAACTGGCTGTGGGTCATCGCCTGGTGGTGGCTCATGTAATACGTGACGGCGAAGATTTGGGCACTTACGAATCGGCCAAATTCAAAGGATTGAAATCAGTGGAAATCCTTAATTTTTAAGGTCGGGAATATTCGGATTCCTGTAAAGTCTTCAGAAAGGAGGCGGCTTTTTGTTTATATCCCGAATAGGCTTTGGAATAGGCCATCACTCTCCACGCCTCTCTGTCAGTTAGGTCGGGATAGGTTTCTTTAAGAATCTCAAAGGCCTCTTGGCTATATTCATCCTCCTTGTCCATGTGTGTGGTCAGTGCTTCAGAGAATTTTTCCGGAGTGATTTCAGGGTTGGTCCTCATTGTTTCCAGATTCTCAAGAGAGGCGTTTAATTCATCGAAATAAGGCATAATGGATTTATCAAGCCGGGCTGCCATCACTTGGGCCCGTGCGTGAATTTGCTCTTGCGACTGCGGTGCCGGCTCTTCCTTCCCATGAGAGTGTGCCTCAATTCTCTTTTCTTCTTGATATCCCGTTTCTTCTGCAGGCTCCTTTAGGGCTGTTTCTATTGTGTCTTTCATTTGGGGAGCCGGGTCGTCAATGCCGTAATCATCCTCATAGCCGTTTTTCCCTTGCGTGAACAACAAGACGGCCCCATAAATTAAGGCAACGAAAAAGGGAGCGAAAGTCACCATCCAGTAGAACCTTCTCGACCCTTTTCCGGGTTTATATTCAAGGATTTGCAGTAAATCGTCTGTGGATGGATCAGGTTTATTACATTCTTTTTCAAAAGCCGAATATCTTGAAAAATTGAATCCGGCCACATTATCCTTCAATATTTCCACCACTCTTGCAATGCCACGGAAATCGATAGCCGTTCTCCCTTCATGCTCTTTTGAAAGACCGTATTTGGATGGATCGCCCGAACTATCATTAAGAGAATCCGTGTAACATTTATCCAAGTCAATAAGCACTAAGTTCTTATTGTTGGAAGTAATCATGATATTGTCGGGCTTAATATCGCAATGGGTCACATGATGGCGGTGAAGATAATCCGCCACTTCGATCAGATCCCTCAGCATCCTTAAGATATTCTTCTCATTTCTGAGCCAAGGGTCTTGATTCTTAATCATGTCGGCGAGAGTCTGCCCGTCGACATAATCCATCACTATGTAATCCCGGTGAAACTCCCGATAATCAGGAAGAGAAGGATGTTTCAAACCGGCTCCCACCTCATATTCCTTGTCAAGGGCGTCAAGGTAAAGCGGATTCGTGCGGTATTCCTCCTTAAGCCTTTTCACAAAGACCTCGTGGCGGTGCCATTTCGTGCGATAAATCTCACACGTGGTGCCCCCATCTGGAAGGCGGATGGCATCCTCGAAATCAATTTCATTTAAATTTTCTTTCTCCGGATGATTTTCGGAAATAAACCTTGACATACAAGGCAAAATTACCGAAAATTATGTTGTCCCTCTATAATCTCTCCTGATCAATTTCTCTGTCAATTTCTCGCTTTATTTTTTTGATAATGTAAATAGCCATACACTATACCATTCAACACAACCGTGATATAGTAGATGGTCATACTGTCAAAAATAGTCACCATCCACCATCCCAGAAGACAAATGGCCGCGATTCCGATAATCAGCAACACCCAACACATCCATTCTTTCATAATCGTTTGGTTTAAAAGATTGATGCAAAATTAGGGTATATATTTAATTACATCTCAAATCCACTTCATCCATTTGCTTACTGATCTCCAGCCAGCGAAACGCTGAAAAAACACCCGCATGCAAGAAGGTTGGTTTTGATTTTTCGATATCCGGTCAATCGGAGGCAACTTCCAGGAAAGTAAGATCGGAAACTACATGGTCGGCGCCCCAATCATCAAGCTGTTTAGCCACGTCTGGATCATTTACGGTCCAGAAAGCGCAATTCAATCCCGTGGAATGAATATTATCGATTAAGGCCTTATTGGTTTCTCCCTCTTTAAACATTAGTGAGACACCCGAAAAACCCTCCTTTTTTAATTCCTGGAAATCGAGATTATTATCCCCTGAAAGCAGATAGACAGGCATTGCCGTTTGGCCGATCAACTGCAGGCAGATTTCTTTATCGAATGATTTGAAAATCACGTTTTTGTCGATACCCTTTTCCTTGAAAACAGCAAGGATGTCCTCCACATTTCCCGATTTTATTTCCGCATACATTATTTTTTCAGGATGGCGTGATTGGATTTCCAGGATGTCCGAAAGTAGAGGCAGGATTTCCGGAGCCTCGGCCCTTAGTTCCTCCAGCGACGATTTATCTATATCCTTGTCCCCCACTTCCATGTCGTGATTTAGAATGATGAATCCATCAGCCGTTTGCCTTATGTCGCATTCATAGCCTCCTAAATCAGTTACCACTGCCGCTTCTATGCCCTCTTTGGAATTTTGTGGGTATCCTTGGCTCCAAAGGCCCCGATGGGCTATTAATTTATTCTTGTCGATTGAATCCTTTTCCGTTGCTCCGCCTCCCTTTTGGCTGCAGGAACTTAAACTCCCGACCGTAGCTACGATCGCTAAAAAATATAGAAAGTGTTTTAGTTTCATTGGTTCTTCTTTTGTCTTGTTTTACCTTTTTTATAAAGTCATCGTAATCTTTATTTCAACATAAAGTTGGCAATGTTTAAATTTTCACTGTCTGGTCCTATCATTACCGAGAACTCACCCGGTTCGGCCACATATTCCAATTCATAATTATAAAATTTAAGAAGGTCGGCAGTGATAGTGAATTCCACTTGCTTAGTTTCACCTGCCTTCAGATGAATCCTCTTAAATCCCTTTAACTCCTTAAGTGGGCGAGAAGTGGATCCAACGAGATCCCTTATATAAAGTTCCACTATTTCATCGCCATCTCTTTGACCCGTGTTGGTGACGTCTACAGTTGCCTTGATCAAACCGTCCTGATTCATTTGGCTGCCTGAAAGCCTCACCTCCGAATAATCAAAAGTGGTGTAACTAAGACCGAATCCAAAGGGATAGAGAGGAGAATTAGGAGAATCGATATATCCTGAGCGGAATTTTTCAAATTTCTCATCCTGGGCTTTGGGTCGCCCTGTGTTAAGATGGTTGTAGTAAATGGGTATCTGTCCCATGTTCCGGGGCATAGACATTGTAAGTTTCCCTGATGGTGACACATCTCCAAACACCACATCAGCTATAGCGTCTGCTGCTTCCGACCCACCGAACCACACATTTAAAATAGCCGGGACATTTTCACTTTCCCAACTTAAAATGGTAGGTCGGCCTGCAAAATTTAACATAACAACCGGTTTCCCGGTAGCCAAAAGAGCCTCCAGAAGTTTTCTTTGAGTCTCAGGAAGAGAAATGTCTGAACGGCTTGACGACTCTCCACTGAATTCTGAAGATTCCCCTAATGCTGCAATAATCACGTCGGAATTGCGTGCCAACGAAACGGCCTCGGCCCGCAATACCTCTTCACTACGCCCGTCTCTCATTCCGCGCCCAAACATGGTGGCGTTCGCCTCTAATTCCGCATCTGCGGTTAGGTTGGATCCCTTGGCATAACTCACCTGGCCCTTATCCCCCACTGCATCCCTTATCCCTTCATAAAGCGTCTTATATTTCTGCGCATCGGCTGCCACACTCCAGGTGCCAGGCATATTGGCTCGCGTGTTCGACAGCGGTCCTATCACCGCTATCCTCCCTTTCTTTTCAAGAGGGAGAAGGTTGTTGTCGTTTTTCAGTAATACAAATGTTTCTGTTGCAATTTTGCGCGACAAATTACGATTCTCCGATGTATAGATCTCGCTCTTTTCTCTCTCCAATGAAATATATTTATAGGGATCTTTAAATAACCCGAGTTTATATTTTGCCTCCAGGATTCTTCTGACGGCAGCATCTATTTGTCCCATGTTGACCAACCCCTCATCAAGACTTTTAGAAAGAGTGCCGTTGAAACCATCTGCCACCATATCCATATCCGTTCCTGCCTTTAGGGCCATGGCCGACACCTGTTGGAGGTCGCCCAGCCCATGTTCTATCATTTCTGAGATGGCAGTATAATCGGTGACAATAAACCCCTCGAAGCCCCACATCCCGCGTAAGACATCTGTTAGCAGCCAACGGTTGGCAGTAGCGGGCACTCCGTCAATAGTGTTGAACGACGTCATGAAAGAACCTGCTCCGGCTTCGGCTCCCGCCTTATAAGGGGCGAAATAGTCGTTAAACATCCTCTGTCGGCTCATGTCTACGGTATTATAGTCTCGTCCACCTTCAGGAGCGCCATATAATGCAAAATGTTTAACACACGCCATTATCTCGTCGTTATTCTCAAGATTTTTTCCCTGATAGCCTTCCACCATCACCCGGGCTATTGCCGCTCCCAGGAATGGATCCTCTCCCGAGCCTTCCGATGCTCGACCCCATCTTGGGTCACGGCAGATATCCACCATCGGACTGAATGTCCAGCAAATACCCCCGGCGGATGCTTCCTTGGCAGCCACTCTCGCTGATTCTTTTATCGCTATTGTGTCCCAGGAACACGATAAGGCTAACGGAATAGGGAAAATGGTTTCATAACCATGTATCACATCCATACCGAAAATCAGGGGAATCCCCAATCTGCTCTCTTCCACCGCAACTCTCTGCAGCTCCTGAATTTTCTCCACACCCTTAACGTTGAAAACACCTCCCACCTTACCTTCAGCCACCATCCGAGCTATATTGCTGTCTTTAGTTTCTCCTGTGACTATGTCGTCGGAAGCCGGAAGATTTAGCTGGCCCAGTTTCTCTTCTAATGTCATTTTAGACATTAGCTCTCTTATGAATGGCTCCATGTTGGAGTCTTCGTCCCCTCCCTTAGGGCTGCAGGAACTTAAACTGATTCCGGCAACGACGGCTGCTAAAAAATATAGAAAGTGTTTCTGTTTCATGGTGGTCGAGGTGGTCGATTTTAATTAATTTTCCTATAAAATTAATTATTTTTTGGATAATAAAAATTACTTCTCTCTACTTTCATAAGTTATTTCCAACCTGTTTTATTATTTTAAAATCAACCCTTCCAGGGTTGAGGAGGAAGAGAGGGAGGGCTTCGACACCGTCGATTTAATAATTTTTCATCCCGATGATTTGATAATGCCTTAATTTATTGATTGATTTGATTAATTTTGCCAATCAATAACTTATCTTAATTTAACTTTCTCATGTCCATTTCTTTGATTGTCAATGCCATACGAAGCTGGAGAGGCTTCGTCACGGCCATTTTATTTTTTGCTCTGTTGCCCGTGGCATGCACCGGGTCAAAATCTTCGGTGGAGGAGAATTCTCCCGAGGAAAAGGTAATCGTTGCTTACGTCACTTCCTGGAGCCGGGTAATTCCCGACCCCTCCCTCTTTACTGTGCTTAATTATGCCTTCGGCCATGTCAACGATTCCTTCGACGGAGTGAGGATCGACAATCCCGATAGGTTCCGGCAAATGATTAAGCTGAAGGAGACCAATCCCCGGCTTAAGGTGCTTCTCTCGATCGGAGGCTGGGGGAGCGGACGATTCAGCGAGATGGCTGCCAATGATTCCCTAAGAAAGGCCTTTGCCAAAGATTGCAGCAGGCTGATAGAGGAATATGGATTCGACGGAATAGATATCGACTGGGAGTATCCCACAATAGATTGGGCAGGAATCTCAAGCAGTCCCGACGACACTGAAAACTTCACTCTGCTAATGCGGGATCTCCGGGAGGCAATCTCCGATCAAAAGCTCCTGACGCTTGCCTCTTCTGCCACAGCCAAATATGTAGATTTCAAATCTGTGGCCCCAATCGTGGATTTCGTCAATCTCATGACCTATGATATGAGCGACGGTGTTTCCCATCACGCTCCCTTATATTCCTCATCTATCGCCCCGGGAATGACGGCCGATAAATCGGTGAAACTGCATAGGGAAGCCGGTGTCCCCGACGATAAAATTGTATTGGGAATGCCCTTCTATGGCAGAGGCGTAAACAATGGCGAAACATATTATTGCGATTTCAAAAACGTCAGGTTGGAAGAGGGGCAGAGAGAGGTGTGGGACTCACTGGCCAATTCTCCCTATATTGCCGAAATGGAGGGTAACTATGTGTTCGGTTATGACAATCCCAAGTCTATAGTCTTAAAATCCGAATATATACTCGACCACGGGCTCCGCGGAGCAATGTATTGGGATTATAACGGCGATGACTCCATAAAATCGTTAAGTTCCGCTATTCATAAAGTTTTAATGGGCTTATAAATGTCCCCCAAAGATTTCAAACTATGGGAATAAAGTTTAATTGCAGGGTTATATTTTTATTGTTGGCGGTTATTGCCTTTTCCTGCCTGGGTATTTCGGCCCAAGACAATAGCTATCCTGCCATTTATGCCAAACAGCCCCGTTTCAAGGCCCTGATTTATTACACTGAAAACGCAGAAGAGGCGCATATAAAATTTGCCCGGGATGCAATTGATTTCTTCACCCGGCTCACAGATGGCGAAGGTTTCATCCTTGAAGTCACCACCTCTTTGGCCACCTACGACTTAGACTCCTTAAAGGAATTCAACACTATCATTGCCTTAAATTGTTCTCCCTCCGACCCGGAAGAACGGAGATTATTTGAAACGTATATGGAAACCGGAGGAGGATGGCTGGGCTTTCATGCCGCCGCCTATAATGATAAAAACACAGGATGGCCCTGGCTTAACCGGTTTCTCGGATGCGGGCAATTCTATTGCAACAACTGGCCTCCCCAACCTGCTCTTCTGGAGGTGGAGGTCATAGATTCCCCGGTCACTAAAAACCTTCCCACTTCCTTTGTGGCCCCGGCAACCGAATGGTATCAATGGCACCCGTCTCCACGTCAAAATCCCGAAGTCGAGGTGATGCTTTCCCTCTCTCCCAAGAATTATCCTTTCGGTTTAAAAGACGTGGTCTTGTCAGGAGATTTCCCTGTGGTGTGGAGAAATTCCAACTATCGAATGATCTACCTTAATTTCGGACATGGCGACAGATGTTTCTCCGACGCCACTCAAAACCTTCTCACGGTAAACGCCTTCCGCTATGTGGTCAGCCTGGATCCCGCAGGAGATCCATTTTTGGAATGATCCCTTCTTGATTCAAAGTCAGTATTTCCTGCAGATGGGATGGTTAGCTGCTTAATTTCTTGTCAAGGGTGTAATTACCATTAGATAGGTCTAAAAGGAAGCAGACGTTCTCTCCCCCCAAATCTTCAGGTTCTCCAAGGATTTTGCCGGTGAAAGTCTCATTGCCGTTTTTATCTACAGTGTAGATCTTGAAATCCTTGTCGATGTAGATAGTGTTATTGCCATCGGTGAGATAGACATCATAGATTTTAGATATTCTCACCTTACCCCCGTATGTATTTTCAAAGGTGACAGTGTAGCCCATACCGTTTGTCACATGCTCAACACCCATTCTTAAACATAACTTCACCGTCACGTCTGAATATAAATGATATTTATTATCCTCCTCATCCCCATATTTTTGAAACATCATTTCCTCAAGTTCGGGGGTGTATCCATTCGCAAAAGTGTTATAAAAATCATCTGTCAGGTCGGAAGACTTATATATCCCCGGATGAGGATAAGCGCTCGCCTCCCTGACGTCCTGGGTGTTCCAGTCATTTATTGATACACTTACATAATATCCTTTCCCTTGGCGTAGATTGATGCTCATGGTCATGGTTTCCCCGAAGCATAGAGTGTGGGCAAGGTCCAAGTCCGGATAATGATTTTTGTACCATAGATCCCATGAGTTAGTCTCTCTTACAAACTCAACATTCTTGAAATCGCCTAGGAAATCACCGAATTCGCTTATACCCTCTGCAGAGATTCGGAACTGCACATTGGAGAAATCCACGTTTGGGCAGACATAGAGTTCCGCTCCTTCATAAATATTATAAGTCACTTCGTTTTTACCTTTCGGATTCGGCTTTACCAAGGGCCAAGTCGGCTCTTCTCGATAGAACAAGCCCGATGAAGGCAAGTTGATGAATGTGATTTTCCCTTTCCCTTTATCTACTTTCTTGTTGGTGATAGTGCCGTCAGCATCCATCGTGGTGAAGGTCAGCTTGGATATTATGATTTTCGACACTAAATGGCGAAACCGCATCGGGACATGCTCTCTGTAATCATCATATTTCACTGCTATATCATGAGATGAACCGATAAAGGCCTCAAGCACTTTGCAATTCTCATTATCGTCCAATTCAGCATACATTCCGTCATTCTCGTCGAATGAGATATATGTGCCGTCTTTCAAATAATCCTCGGAGCTCTCATCAATGAAGGGATCGTAATTAATGCTGTAATCATTTTCTTCCGGTCCCATAAGCCGGTCTTCAAGCCACGGAGTAGTCCAACCCACAAATCGGTGAAAATTTTTTGCCGTTGCCCATTTTAGACGCTCTTTTTCCCC
Source organism: Muribaculaceae bacterium (assembly GCA_022509125.1). Classification (GTDB taxonomy): domain Bacteria; phylum Bacteroidota; class Bacteroidia; order Bacteroidales; family Muribaculaceae; genus Lepagella. Next base: position 12,298 of record JAFLTU010000008.1, read on the forward strand.
ATAGCCGGTCAAAATTCCGTCAGTGCCCTTCGGTATGATATAAACTCCGCAGGCCTTTAGGTCTTGATCATAATCCGTAGATTCAATATTAGATTCATCTTCCCTCAGCACAAGCCTCTCCATATAGAACTTGGTATTGAAATACTCTCTCGATATAAGATTCGAGACTTCGGCTCGCGTAGAAAGATCATGAGATGAAACCTCATAACCCATGAAAGTGATCGGATCGGTTAATTCCCCGCCCGGACGGATACTTTCCCCTTCGTCGTTACACCCCATCAAGGCAAGGGAGAGCAACGCTCCCGATAAATATATTTTATTTAAAGATGCTTTCATTTTATCGTTGTTTCCGTGAGATTGGAAAAGCAAATCAATTTTTTAACAAGCATAGAGATTAATCGTCAGGATTGCCGTTGATTGTGGCTCCAATGAAACCATGACCCAAGTTTTTCACGTCGTTTCCGGCCTCCTGATATTTACTCTCGGAATTTAGAGGAGTAATGCCCGCGAAATTCCCGATATAGCTCGACGGTCCCGTGAGCTTTGACCCCCCTATATAGTTATTGTGGATATTATTATCTATTGTCTGGATGCGGCCGAATCCTCCCCCGGTGGCATATACTGTGCCGGATTCGCTGTTCACACCTGCTGCTCCCTCCACTTCGCAGATGGTGCGGCAATTGCTCACATTATAATTATAGACATACCCTGCTATGCCTCCGGTGTAGGAATAGGCGTTCAAACTCGAACTCGTAGTATCGACTTTGTATCCTTTTACGGAGCCATTCACTGTGCAGTTGATCATTTCCGAGGGATCTCCCCCCGTGGCCCTCAGTCTTCCCACTATACCCCCTGCGTTACACACTTTCCCGGTGCCTGAGGAAGAGTCTACCGTCACCTTCGGAGCGATTATATTCTCTAAGAGAGCAGTGGATTGACCCACAACGCCACCTATGTAGACCACAGCCAAATCCCCGGTCAATTGATGAGCAACAGATAGACTTGAATTGTTAGTCACCGGACTAATGTTTTTAATCGGACCTAAACTCTGGCCTACCAGACCTCCTATGTTGAGAGTAGATTTTACAGTCTGCGGTTCCTTCGAGTTTATAACCACGTTATCATAGGTGACATCGGAAACGATGCCTGTGTTCCAGCCGGTAATGGCGCCAAGGTCGAAAACTGTTCCGGAATCCTCATATCCTTCACTGAGGGTGTAAGAGATGCTAAAACTTTCCAATCTCATATTTTCAATAACCCCTGCATTTTTCTCACACACCACTCCCCATTCGCTATGGTCTTCATCCGTTTTCCAAAGTTTCACATCGCAATCAACATCCTTAAGGCCCAAACGTCTGATGGTTCCATTGTTTGTGGAGAAGAGATTTTGAGTCACATTCCTTATATAGTGGTTTCCTCCGTCGAAGATTATATTGGGCAGTGAATAGGAATCTTTCCGGTCCTTGTTGGTGAAGTACACATTATAACATAACAGCCATCCCTCGGGAGTCTTTCTAAGGATGGTGACAGTCCTGTCATTCCCTTCATCATCCTTAACATTCTTAACATAGTCTTCGTTGCCTTGGGCAAGGGTGGAAAGGAAATCATCAGGATCCACCTCTATCCAGTCGATATTTATATCATCCTCCCAGTTGTCTTCATCCTCCACATAGCTGACGCCTTTGTTTTTAATGATGTCGATTTCATAGGGGGTATTTTCTTGCATGTCAGCAGTGGCCTCGCTCTTGTAGGCTAAATAAGCATAATTGTTGATGGTGCGCAGCTCTATGTCGCTGTAGTCACCGGGTTTAAGGTAGAAACTCACGTTGCTCGCTGTCTTAGTTCCATTGACATCAGTCACATTTTCCGAACGCCGCTGAACATAGACAAGATTGTTAAACACTTCGTCGGGCACACTCACAAATTCCCCTTTAAGCTCCTGGGCGCCCGTAGTTTTTAAAGTGAAGACATTGGGCATCTGAACTCCCGGCTTTTTATTAATGAGCCAGAAATAATCGGTTATGTCCGGGTCTAAGTTTTTAAAAGTCAGATGGGTGCATAGGTGTTTAAATCTAAGGTTAACTCTATGGCCCCAATCTATTTTCTCGGTAAAGGCATAAAGGGGATCGGTATTGTCTTCTATATCCGAAAGCCTTAATTCGTGAGGACGATCGGCCACTTCAAGGCTCAACTGAATGTCTTTAACGAAATAAGCCCTAAACTCTCCGTATTTGGCATTCACCGGCCAGAATATAGCGGAAACTCCCAGTTGACCCCATGTCGCGTCGCCACCCTTTTTAAAGGCCTGGTAAGCGCAATATCTTATAGGCTCTCCCTCCTTATTATATTCCAATGGGATTGGTTGCCCATCTTTATCAATAAATCTTGCCTCAACATGGATGATATCTCCTTCATCAAACCCTTGTTTGGCCCCTTCCACGCCTCGGGTGGCAAAACCATCTTCGCCACATTCCGCAAAAACCTCCACCGGAATGTCGGAATATTCCACCCCCGTAATCCCTGTCGGGCTCTCTCCTCCCATGTTTATATCGTCGGAGCAAGCCGCAAAGAACCCTAAAGTGGCTATCGTTAATATCTTTGCTATCTGGAATTTCATAATCATTCGGTTAGTGTGATGAGACCCGTTGTCTTGTTGTTACCGCTGCCTTCGCCGAGGGTTCCTCTGCCGATCAATCCTTGAAACGACGTTGCAGAACCTTTGATAAAGCCTTTCACCTCACAATTGGAAATTACAGCTCCTTCAGCCTCGCCGGCTATCATTCCCACCGGGCCGTTAGAAGTCACAGACCCGTCGATGTCGCAGTTATCTACTTTACCCGAGCATTTTCCGCACAAAGCTCCCACAGCATCATTCGAACTGCTCTTGATGTTAACATTAGTGAAGGTGAGATTGCGGATTTCTCCCCCTGACCCAATCTCTCCGATGAAACTCGGAGAACCGGAGTTCTCAATCACCAGGCCCGTAACCCTATGGTGGTTACCCTCCAAAATGTCGTCAAGCCTGGCTATTATATTGGCCTGCCGCTCCGCTATCTGTTCTGTCAGGTCGATATCGCTGTTGATGTAAAAAGTCCATTTATCCGTTGTCTCATTATATTCCCCGTAGCGCTGAAGCTCTTCTATAATCTCAGAATTGCGACTCTCGGAAAGATATTGGTCGTAGGTGTTTTTCCAAGCCATAAATTCGACAATGTCGCCGATGCCGGCATTTCGGGTCTCCTGAATCTCTTGAGTATCTTCCCAGGGAAGGATACTCACAGGAACTACAACGGCTTCATATTTATCCATCTTGACTACAAGGGGATATCTTCTTCCGTAGGGAATACGGCGATTAATGTCATATAGACTGAAATTATTCAGTTTGTGTAATCTCCCTTCATTGTCGGAGATTTCGATATGGTCTACTACAGGATATGGCGTTCTTTTTGATGGCAATATCACATACCAAGCCCTTTCAAAGGTCTTCCCTTTATATGCGCTCCCATCCTTATCAGACACTGTATAAGAGCCTCCTTCCCAGGCTATCCATTCTTTACATTCATCCTGGCTTTTGGGATAATCGGATTGATACACCAACTCAAACTTTTTTAAATAGTCGGTCACCTCAACCACTTGTGCATGGCTGTAGCCCTCTGTCAGATAAACCTTTATGGATTCTTTTCCAGCTTTTGGATCATCAAATCCTTCGCCTCTCAGTATCACAAGTGAACTGAAGGCATGGCTAAAGTTTTGGCGGTCGGTAGCGCTGCCGGGTGCCATAATCCATAGGAGGTCTTTGCATCTTTCCTCCCCGTTTTCGAGCTTTTCCCTTAACTCTATTCCCACCTCGGCATTCTCGTCATATGGGAAATAATAAAAGGCTTTTTTTTCCACAAAACTACTGATGTCGTAGTTCATTTCGTAATTAAAGAAACTTTTGTTTCCGTAGACCATCGGCACATTGTTGAAGCGTCCGTTGCCTCCGGGGGCATCAAGGTTGCCATAAAGACTATAGAACCCCACCACGTCTCCGTTTTCGAAATTCGTGTACGACCATCCGTCGTCTACTTCTTCCGGGTTGCGGATGGCTCGGGTTTCAACCGGGTCCCCAAAATCATAATTCTCTATGGTGGCCTCAAAGGAATAGCCCCTGTTTGAAGTCTTCAGGCCCCCCACCTCTTCAGAGTTGCATGAAGTAAGCCATAGGCCGACCCCCGCTATTAATATATATTTGATGTTGGTTAGTTTCATTCTTATTCTTTATTCTCTTCGTCGTTAACCCCCGGGATCTTACCTTCGCTAAGCAACTTCTTCAATTTTTCTGCTCCTCCGTTATCTTTGTTGAGCTCGATTTTATCCCCCTTTTCGGTAGTAATAATAACTGTGGCATTGTGGAAGACAAAATCGTAGGGAAGTTCAAGCTTTTCCTCCATTTGGCCTGCTACCTCTGATGCCTTCAATTTTATATCTTTGTTGAAAAGATTGAACATCCATCGGCCTTCAGAATCCTGATAGCCCCATTTGTAGAATTCATCCTCCTTGCCTTGATTATAGGCCTCGATCAGTGATTTGAAAACTGAATCGTCTGCCAATGAAGCCTGGCTCCCCATGATGTTGAAGGTGCCTTTGTCATACCATTCATAATAATAGACAGGTTCGAAGCCAAGCTCGTTTAGCTCCTTGCTGATGGTCACCGTTATCTTGAGTTTACATCCCTGTTTGAAGCGAAGATATTCGCTTGAGATGGTCCCATCCGCGTTTTGCACATACATTTCCATCGGAAAGAGACCTGAATAAACTTCGCCCGTGTTGAGTTCTATGTATAAGCGTCCCCGATAGCCGCCCACAAAACCGTGGGGAGGCAAAATAAATTCGGGAGAAATGTAATAGTCCAAACCATTTTCTTCGCCTTTTTCCCAAGTTGCAGGGATGGTCTCGGATTCCTCAGTCAGGGGAAATGGATATTCGTCAGGTCTGATCGAAGTTCCGCCACCTTCGTTAGGGATCTGTCTGGTTTTCGCCGAGAGAGGTGGTTCGGCATTCCTGTTAAATATATGCCCGACAGTACACAGGTTCTCGATATAGACCTTAACAGGATATATCTCCTGACCACCGGCATTGTCCATATTGATTCTAACCTGAAAGGCCGCCATGGCATGCTGGAGATCGATCGTTATGCTTTGAGCCTTCGGCACATTGTTGGCTCTTCCCCAAAGGAGGTCGATTTCAGGATGGTCCTTCATTTTGGAGGCTCGGTAGGGATTATTCTCAGGAAGAGTGAATAATGTTTTCTTTAATTCTTCCTTTGTAAAATTTTCATTAAACAAATCATCGGGAAGCTCCAGGTTATCAAGCCAGAAGGAATAGAGACCTTTGCCCCCCTCGCTGCCCACCTCTTCCCAGATAAGCTGCACGGGGTTTCCCTCCTTGTCATAACGGTAGCAGACGCCAAGGCCATCCGTAAAAACCGTCTTGCCCACTTCAAGCTGGTTGGAAGCATTGAAGAATGTTAAACTGAATTCCCCGTTCACCACTTCTCCCTCGCTGACTTCAAGCGCCCGGGTGGAGACCATCCCGACGATATTGGCTCCGAAGACCACCGGAGTGCCCCCGGTCTCTGTCTCTTGCGGCAGGTCATAGTCCGATCGACAGCCCGTCAGAACAAAAGATAAGGTGGCAAGTGATAAAATTATATTTCTTAAGATCATTTCGCTTTCTTTTCCTGATATTATTTTTTGTCTTCAACAGGCGTCACTTTGAAATCCGTAGAGGCATCTGTCCAGTCGCCTATTCTGGCTTTCATCAACACTATGTTGTTGTCTCGCCTGGTCATATACAACTCCAACTTATTGAGACACCCGCTTTCAAATCCGAAGCCCTGGCTGTTCGTGGTCAGTGAATTGCTGTTGAATAAGAAACTGAATTCCTCTGTGCCGCTCTTGATTTCGAATTTAAGAAAATCTCCCGTGGGCGACTGTTCGGGCACCAGCACCTCGAATGTGAATTTCTTCACCTTATCTGAACTTATGTCTGTGATGTTGAAATTTCCAAGGTCATCGAGAGTCCAATCCTTGTTTATTTCTTCGGGGGAGAGAGGATAGCTCATATACATAGGTATATCCTTGGCAGGTTTGGGATTTGTGGTAGCCAGTTTGGCGATCGGAGCATCCTCCGAACTCCTGTCTCCCCATTCCAAGGTGTAGTCGGTGCGTAGGTTGAGAGCAGTTGCATGAATTTCATCCACACTTAAACCTGTATTTGTTTCATGATCGAGCACCGGGACATAAAGATTCACCAGAAGCTTGCTCATGATGTGCTTAAGACGGAATCTCAGGCGCTCCCGAAGGCTGCTAGTCCTGTGCCACGCTCCGAAAATATCCGATTCGTAGAGGGCTTTTTCGGTGCTCTGGTCATCCTTAACCTCCTCGATGTAATTATAGTCCCTGGGGAAAAAGAGGGCTCCGAAGGCATAGCCGTTACTGTATTGGCCGTTTTCTATGATGCGTCCCCAGTTGAAGGCGTCGGTATCCGGCGTGAAGTTGTAATCCTTATCCCATGTGGCGTTCGGTTTTGCGTGATAGGTATAAGTATAGCAGTTGGTGCTTCCCGGGGTGAAATCGAGGCTCATGTTGGTGGTGCGTTGCGATATCAACACCTTGCTCTTCCCGTCTTCGAAATATTTCTCGAAATCGCTTTGGGTAGATGAACCGGTAACATCACCTCCGGTTTCATCATCTTCTCCGGCGCGGGTTTCAAAAAAGAATTCCAAAGCAACATCATCGGAGTCGCCTGTAGGAGTAAAATCTTTTTCCCGAGCCGAGTCATCGCAGGAGAGCAGACAAACTGCAGTCAATCCGGCCGCAAATATTATTTTTTTATCCATTAGCTTCATATTTCCCAAACTCCCTTTTTATATTGGTTTGATTGTTCCGTAGGCGGGACGCTCTGTCCATTCTCCGAATTCCACATAGATGTCTTCCTTGCCCTTATACAATTCTATATTAAAGGTGACTCGGGTGTTTCTGAACATGGTCTTCAGGTTGCCTAATTTCTTGCTAATCACCGATGGCTTCGCATCATGTGTAGTCACCGTGAACTCGAGGTAATAGTTTTGATCGACCCCTTTTTCATCTAAGTTTTTACTTTCCGGCAGATAGAAAGGAGCCAGATCCGTGAGTTTCCCGGCCACCGGCTCTTCTCCCTCCTGAAGTTCTTGTGCCGGCACTACCCAACTCACTTCCCCCGATTTTAGCAACTTCTCTGTGTGTTCAGTCCCGGAGGGAAGGTTATACTGTGTGAGCCAACCCCATGCTTCATTAGGGATTTGGTTGTTAGTTCCTTGCGTGGTCTCTGAAGCCACTTCTCCCATCCATTCGATCCAGTAGATACCTTTGATGGTTTGAAATTGTTCGGCGATATTGGCCATCAGGTAGCTGCGAGTGGCTGCGTTGCTGAATTTCACTTCGCTCACTGTCACTTCCTCGTTCCGATAGTTGGCAAAGTTGATGATGAATTTGCAGGCAGAATTGACGAGATAAAGCTCGCAATTTTCTTCCTTGGAATCGAGGTTCACTTTATATGAAGCTGTCATCGGCAAGGCTATAGTGTTGTCGCTTATCGTATATTCCGGATTGAAACTCAAGGTATTGATGAATGTCCCAAAACCCCTCTGACCAAGTTTGAAACTATCTATCGCATCTTTAATGTTTCCCTGCCATCGAGAGTCAAGTCCATCAGCAGAAAAATCGGCCACCGACTCTTCGTTGGCGATTAGATAAACGTTATATTCTCCCCGGCCTCCCGTATAGGTCCATTGGTCGGAAAATTCCGCGGCATCCTTATTGGTATAGGAAAAATATTCGTTTGCTCTGATTTGGTCGTTGGCGTCGGTCATGACTATTCGAAGGGATTTCATCACCTCTTTAGTCCCGTTTGCCGATGTTGCTGACTGTGCGCCGATCGGAGCCACCTTCATCGTGAGCCTTCCCTCTCCCGAAGCCAACTCCATCTCCTCCATTTCCTTTTCGGAACATGAAGCTAAGGCAAGGGGGGCAAACGCCCAGATTAAATATTTGGTCAGGGATTTTTTCATCCTCTTAATTTTCTTATTTTTAATTTCAAATGTCTTTCCCGCAAACTTCATCACCAGGCCAGCTGCAGATCCTGGTCGATATCTCTCCAGTCGAGATTCTCTACTGTCACCTTAAGCTGGTTGTCGGTGTCTTCCGGAGTTTCGGGGTAGATAATCTCTCCGGGATTATAGACCGGAGTGCCAAGATTCCTGATTTCGCTCACGTTGGCCCTATAGTAGGTGTTTCTCACAACTCCGTAATAGCCGGGGCAATGCACCACATCGAAATAATAATACGTGTAGCCACCTTTCCAAACTTTGGCCGGGAAGGTCACGCTGTTGATATATCCCTGCGGATCAGATATCTTTTTCCCTGCCATCTCTTCTTCGCTTGAGAAATAATGATACCATTCCGAAGATGTAATTAATTTTACATACACGTAATAGTCGCCCTTACTATCCGGAGCAAGGTCCTTGCCATGTTCCTTTGATGTCTCAAAGTCGAGGTCATCGGGTTTTATCTTCACGTAACCCTTGAGATGGTCTGCAGTCTCCCCGCTCGCCGCCTGCCTATAAATGTCAAGGTTGTTGGCTATAAAGGTCTTCAACCCTTCCAAAGAATAATATTTGGATTCATACTCGGCTATATCTAACGGGTCGCCGTCGCTGTTGACAAGTTGAGCCGCAAATAGAGCCTTCGTGGGATATTTCGGATTGTCGGCGGCCGCCCCTTCCGAAGAATAGGGATTGGCATTCTCCTGCATGTAGGCCGTGAGAGTCGTGCCGCTTATTCCATAGCTCCCCTCCGCGCGGTTGCCTGAAGCGTCTCCTTTAATGTCGTTGAAGGTAAACCATGAGTAGTCCTCGGCATAATTGCTATCGGAGAAGGGGGGATTGATGGCCCAGAAACTGCGATGGTCGGAAGGAATGTTCCAAGCATATCCGTTGCCGAACATAGTGGCATCCCAGCCCGAATTAACGGTTTTCAGCAATCTCGACGTCTTTGGCGTCGACGTTAGGGCCCATCCTAAAAGTTCCACGTAGACCTCCTGAGATTCTGCCGAGCCATCTTTTTTCAAGGAGTCGCTGATCTTGAAAATATTATTTCCGGACGTTCCCGCATCCGGGTCCATGCTGAATTTTACGTCAAGACGAGCCAAAACTCTTTCCACATAGATGTCGACAGGGGTTCCCTCTGAAGAAGAGGAGCTGGTGGAAAAATTCTCGTTGGAGAGAGCAACAGCGTTGACGACTTTGGGAGAAAAACCATCTTCAACGTAGGTGGCGTTACTCATCACAAATTTGCCCTTTGAGGTCAGACCGGTCTGATAGTCCCGGATAGCCCCTTGAAGGTCGGATAAGGTGCTTATGGCTGCCGCGGTTAATGCATCCCCGGGGTTCAAAACCGCAACAACCTGTGTTGGATAGACTTCTTTTTCAAGGTTGAATTTCAAAGTCAGATTTATGGTCTTTTCGATGCTCGGGTTTTGGGTTCCGCTGGCATCCTCTTCCTCAAGATCCACATCATAATGGCAAGAATAGGGGGCTCCGGCTTCATGTTTCCGGAGGTTGACTCCTTTGCCCTCATCGTCGAAGAAATAAAATCTGATATTCGAGACGGCGTTTTCGTCGTCGGAGCCCGGCATATATTGCCAGCCATCTGCACGTGTAGCCTCGGAAGCGGGCAGCGACATCCTGAAACTGATGCTGCTTACCTCCCCGTTGTTTCCCCAAATAGAAGGGTCTTCATTATTTTTCTCCATATCGGAGCACGAAGCCAATAATCCACAGACCACTGACATCGCCATTGCGAATGACTTAATTCTCATTAATTTTCCTCATGTTATTCTTCCTGCTGAAACTCAATTTATTAGGATTGCGTGGCCTTTTCCCCAAAGCCATCGCCGAATGTTTGGTAGGTTTTCAGCTCGCCTTTTTTACCTTAAAACATGCAAAATTAGAAAATTAACCCCTAAATTCCAAATTTTTTCATGTGTAGAGTCAACTTGTGTAGAATCAAGCGTAGAGTCAAGTGTAGAGTCAACGTTTTTATTTTTTTAGAGGATTATTTTAAGGATTTTCGTTAAAAACACCAAAGAGAGGCAAAATAAGAAAGGTTATTCTCATTCTTATAGAAAAATCTTTTCGGGCCAAGGACTATATTACAATTTTTTTGCGTGAGGGAGGGATTTTACCTTTAAATAAAGGGGATGAGTGGAATTTGAGGCGATTGCTAAACCTTTATTGGGATAAATAGCGTTATAATGATATAAATAAGGAAATCCAGAATAGAGTAAAAGACAATTAAGGTCAATAGATATATGGGAAAAAAGACCAAGGAGGCCACGGCCCCAAAAATCAGGAAGGCAGATCTTGAGAAGCTGATATTGAATTTTCTTGAAAAAGAAAACAGGCAGGCTTTCAATTATAAGCAGGTGGCCTTCGCCATCAACGCCACTCATCCGTCAAACCGCATGGATGTCATAAATATCCTTGACTCTCTGGCGGCTGCCGAGCTCATTCAGGAAGTGGGTCTGGGAAAATATAAAGCCAACAGCAACCGGGGCACCGAGAATATAGGCGAGTTCGTCAGAAGAAGCAATGGACGCAATGGCGTCATGATCGACGATGAGCTGATTTTTGTGGCAGAAAGAAATTCACGCCATGCCTTGAACGGCGATAAGGTGAGAGTGGAAATATCGGCCCATAAAAAAGGACAGGAACCTGAGGCACGAGTGATAGAAATCGTGGAACCGAAAGACCAGGTGTTTATCGGGACCCTCAATGTTGAAAGGAATTATGCCTCTTTGGTGACAGATTCCAAATTCCTGGCCGCTGATATTATAATCCCGCGTTCGAAGCTCAAAGGGGGCAAAACGGGAGATAAGGCTGTGGTTAGAATCACTCAATGGCGCGAGGAAGAGATGAATCCCAAAGGTGAGGTGGTAGATATCCTTGGTCAAAAGGGAGAAAATACGGCCGAGATGCACGCTATTCTTGCAGAATTCGGCCTCCCGTATAAATATCCGGCCAATGTTGAGAAGGCAGCTGATGCAATCGACGCCGGAATCACCAAAGAAGAGATCGCCAAACGAGAAGATTTCAGGAGAGTCACCACATTCACTATCGACCCCCGCGACGCCAAAGACTTTGACGACGCTCTCTCCATCCGGAGAATGAAAAACGGCCATTGGGAGGTGGGCGTCCATATCGCCGACGTCACCCATTACGTCACTCCCACTTCCATAATAGAAAAAGAGGCCCAACAGAGGGCGACGAGTGTCTATTTGGTAGACCGCACCATCCCAATGCTGCCCGAGCATCTTTCCAACGGCATTTGCTCTCTTCGCCCGAATGAAGAGAAACTGACTTATTCCGTGATTTTTGAGTTGGACGACAAGGCCAACGTGATCAACAGGCGTATCGTCAGGACAGTGATAAAATCCGACCGCCGCTTCACTTACGAAGAGGCCCAGCAAATCATAGAGACCGGAGAGGGGGATTTTAAGGATGAAGTCTTGACTCTCGATAAACTTGCCAAGGAACTGAGGCGTCGCCGCTATGAAAACGGAGCTCTCGAGTTCGACCGAGCCGAGGTGAGATTTGAAATCGACAAAGAAGGAAAGCCCACGAGCGTCTATTTCAAGGAGTCGAAAGATGCCAACAAGCTAATCGAGGAATTCATGCTTCTGGCCAATATAGCAGTGGCAGAACATATCGGGAAGGTGGCGAAAGGAAAGAAAGCCAAGACATTCGTCTATCGGGTTCACGACAATCCTGACCCTGAAAAGATTAGCAATTTCTCCCATATAGCGGCCCGTTTCGGATTCAAAGTAAAGACCGAAGGAAGTCCCAAGGATGTGAATTCGGGTATCAATCGGTTGCTCAAAGATGTGAAGGGGCGGGGAGAGGAAAACATGCTCTCAATCCTTGCCATCCGGAGCATGGCTAAGGCCACCTATACCACCGAAAATATCGGCCATTACGGACTTGCAGTGCCCTATTACACACATTTCACTTCCCCCATCAGGCGTTATCCCGATATGATGGTCCATAGGCTGCTCGCCAAATATGCCGAAGGAGGCCGAAGTGTAGACAAGGTGAAACTTGAAGATCAATGTCGCCATTCTTCCGATATGGAGCAGCTGGCAGCCAATGCCGAGAGGGCGTCGATCCGCTATAAGCAGGTGGAATTCATGCAAGACAAGCTTGGCGAGGTCTATGAAGGGGTGATCTCCGCAGTGACGGAATGGGGCTTCTATGTGGAGCTTGATGAAAATAAATGCGAGGGCCTCGTTCCGGTGAGGGATTTGGCCGACGATTATTACGACTACGACGAAAAGAATTTCTGCCTGACAGGGAGAAAATATCACAATAAATACACACTGGGCGACATTGTGAGAGTGCAGGTGGCACGCGCCGACCTCGATAAGAAGCAGCTTGATTTCGCTCTTGTTGCTGACGAGGGCAATCCCAACAAGCCCCTTAATCAAGCTTCTGCTTCACCTCATCGACCCCGTCGATCGAAGAAACGGAATTCATAATTGTCTCAAGCTCGGAATAGGAATGCACGCCGAATGATATTTCCATTATAGCGATATATTCCGAACAATATGAGTCGTAGCGGGTCATGTTGAGATGAAGCCGATTTGAGATGCAGTCGGCGATATCGACGAAGAGGTGGACACGGTCAACGGCCCTGACATGGAGAGTGACAGGATAGAGGGTGCCATCGGGTTCGAAGTCTACGCTTTGGATCCGGTCGCCTCTTTGGGAGGCAAGACGGATAGCGATAGGGCAGTCGCGTTTATGAAGTGTCAGCTGGCCGTCGTCTTCCAAAAAACCGATCACCTCTTCCCCGGGAATCGGTTTGCAGAAACCGCAGCGGCAGAATTTTGGTTTGGGAAGGCTCCCAAGGTAAGTCTGGATAGCGTTTCGGGCTTTATAGGTTACGACCGCTTCGAGGCGCTCAAGAGAGGGGACCACATCGGGGTCGCTGAAAATCTCCACTACATCTCCACGTTGGAGAGGGGCAGTGACCGCTGCGAGAAACCCGTTGACTCGGGCATATTTTGCATGGTCTCCCAGTTCGGTTGAAATCTCATAGGCGAAATCGAGCACGCAGGCTTTCTGAGGAAGCATAATAGTCTTCAGATGGGGCGTGAAAACCATTATATCGTCGTTATAGAAAGAGGCGGTCACCTTTTCCATGAACTCGATTCCGGTCTCATGGTTGGCTATGTCGCGCAGGGTGCTTCTGAATTTATGCAGCCACCTTTCTATATATTCCTGAGAGTGTCGGGTGTCGAGCCCTCTATGAGAGTCTTCGGCCATTCTCTGACTGCTGATATGCACCTCCTGCCAGCGTCCGAAATCGGCAAGGAGTTTCACATGGAGGCTCTGATAGCCATTTTCCTTTGGGGAGTCAATATAATTAGAGAGACCTCCCGGTTTTTCGCGGAAGCTATCGGTCAGGATTGAATAAATCTTAAGGGCCATCTCCTTTTCATCGGAGTCGTCGGCCACTCTGAATGTGATTTCCGTGAAGTGGCGGTATTTAAGATGGTTGAAGTCGTCGCCATATTTTCTCATTTTCCTCCAGATGCTATATGGCTGACGATAGAGGATTTCTACCTTAGCCTCGATGCCCGACTCCATAAGAGTGGCCTCTACTTGACGCCTAAACCTTTCGAGACGCTCGCGCTGTTGGCGTCGGTCTTGCTCTATTAGACGGCAAATCTCGTCATAATCGTGGGGACAGCGAAACTTGAAACTGAGGTTTTCCAATTCCGTTTTGACATAGTAGAGACCCAACCTGTTGGCCAAAGGAGCATAGAAATAGTCGGTTTCGCCGGCGATTTTCATTTGCTTATGAGGCTTCATCGAAGAGAGGGTTCGCATATTATGGAGCCGGTCGGCCAGCTTTACGAATATCGGGCGGATGTCTCTCTGCATGGAATTGAGCATCTGCTTAAAGTTGTCGACCTGCTTGCTCTGCTCCGAAGAAGAATGTTTGTCGGGCTTGGTCAAGACCTTCACAAGATATGCCACGTCATCGCCAAATCGGGCCTTGATTTCCTCGATAGTGTGGGGCGTGTCTTCCACCACATCATGGAGAAAGGCAGCTATGACGGAGTTTATGTCGAGCCGAAGTTCTTCGGCAGCGATTGTGGCCACGGCAATAGGATGAAGAATATAAGGCTCACCCGTCTTTCTGACCTGAGGGGCATGGGCTTCTCTGGCAAGTTCGAAAGCATCCTTTAGCCTCACCATATCGGCTTCCGAAGTGCGTGGCCTCATTGAGTCAAACACTCGTTTGACTCTCTCTTCGATAATCGGGGTGTAGTCTTTTTGTTCCATGGGTCTTATTTGGCAAAAGCGGCATGCGCAAGCATGCCGCTTCTATCGTTGGAGGAGATTTATTTATTTACGAAAACGAGATAATCACCCTGCTTCATGGTCTCGGGGAGGAGGGCATCTTCGTCGGTGAAATAATTCTTCATGCCACGGATGTCGGGATGATTTTTTGAGGTGAATTCGAGGGGGAGCTCACCTTTACCAAGGTTTACGAGAGTGATTACCTTCGAACCTTCTCTCTCACGGCAGAACACATAGAGATCAGGGCTGGAAGTCTCATAGCTCACGAGTTCGCCGCCGTCATATCCGGCTGTCAGCGCAGCTTGAGTGTGTTTCAGGTTGTTGAGTTTCTGATAGAAGGTGAAATAATCGTTGCGGGGTTCCCAAGTCGGAGGCACGTCTTTTTCAAAGAATTTGAGGGCGCGGTTGAGTCCGGTTTCCTGGCCGGTGTAGATCAGAGGCATTCCGGGGAGTGTGTAGGTCAAGACAGCGAAGGCGTTAGTCAGGTCGCCGAGGCGTTCGAATTCTGTGCCCTCCCATGAATTTAGGTCATGGTTGGTGATCATATTCATTAGGTAAGTGTCTTTCGGGAAATCTTCAAACTGCTGGGCGAGCAGGTTGTTGATAGCGATTGCATGAGTTTCGGGGAACTCGCGGATTTCTCCATTCTCACCCACGAAATGATACTGTCCGGATGTAGCTGCTATCTGGCTGAAGAGGTCTTTGAGGGGCCAGTTATAACCCATGTCGAAAGCGAATTGCTGCAACTCGGGCTCAGTGGCTTCTGCAAGCATGAATATCTCGGGCTGAACTTCCTGAAGCTCCTTGCGTGCGTCGTTCCAGAAGTCTGTGGGCACTTCCATAGCGACATCGCAACGGAACCCATTGACGCCAACGTCTACAAGCCAGAATTTCATGGCATCGATCATTCCCTTGCGCATTTCGGGATTTGAATAATCAAACACGTAGACATCTGTCCAATCATAGATTCCCTTCATGTTTCCAAGAGAATCTTTTTCATACCAGTCGGGATGAAGATCCACCCAGAGGTTGTCGCGGCCGGAATGGTTGGGCACCCAGTCAAGGATCACCTTCAGCCCCATTTCCTGAGCCTGTTTTACGGTGGCCTTGAATTCGTCGAGAGTGCCGAATTCAGGATTGAAAGCTTTATAATCTTTCACGGCATAATAGCTGCCAAGAGTGCCTTTACGGTCTTTCTCGCTTATTGGGTTGATCGGCATAAACCAAAGGATGTCGACTCCGAGTTCCTTAAGGCGGGGAAGATGCTGAGCGAAGGCAGTGATAGTCCCCTCTTCGGTGAATTGGCGAAGGTTGACCTCATAAATCACAGCATTACGGCTCCATTCAGGATGTTTCACCTGAGTGAAGGTGGAGTCACGTTCTTCTTTCTCTGCATCCGAAGCCTTGCTTTTTGAACCACATGCTGTCGAGCAGAACAGGGCACCGATTAAACCGAGTGCCGGCCATAGTTTTTTCATAATATAGGGTTTTGAATTTGTTTATGTTGTCTTAGCCACAAAATTAAGAAAAATTTTGAAAATGTTGTGGTTTATAGAGGGGAAGTTGCATCTTTTCACTTTCCGCAATCTCCCTTACCCTGAATTGTTGCAATCATATCCTTACATTTTGCCACGAAAGGCTCATCGAGAGGATATTGCTGAAGAAGGGAGTTTAGGAGGTCGAGAGCCTGCTGAGGCTGGTTGGCTTTCCAATAAGCGAGAGCCAGGCGCATTCCGGCCTCTTCGGCCTCTGAAGCGGGACCATTGAGAGTGGCGTTTTCATATTCCATTTCCAGTTGGCCAAGCATTTCGGAGTCTTCTTGTCCGGAGCCTTCCATGATATCATTGGTCTCTTCGAAACCGGCGACCGGCGATTCTACGAAGCCCGGGTCTTCGGATAGAGGAGGGGTCACGTCGGGATTCCGCTCCGGGAGATGGAACAGGGAAAAAAGGAAAAGAAATATGACGACAACAATACTGACCACGGTCACCACAGCAACAATGGTTTTCTTTTTTTTCTTGGATTGGATCTTATCTTCCATATTTTCAATTCGTTTTCTATTCAATTATAACGATTAGAGATTTCTTATTGTTTTGAAACGAGGATTCACCTTTTCCCTCCGGCTTCCAATGGCGGATCGCTTATTTGAGAATTCTCCCGGTCGGAGCCAAGGTAAATTCGGGTCAGGGGATCAATGAAATGGGGCCAAGAGAGACGTTGGGAATAGGATTTACAGGCATTTTCACCCATTCGAAGCCGGAGGTCGGGGTCTAAAGCAAGACGTTTGATATTTTCAGCCAAGAAGCCGGGATTTGAAGGGGGGATAAGTATACCCTCCCAACCGTCGGTGATATATTCAGGTTGGGCTCCGTTGGAAGATGCAATTTGTGGTCGACCCATAGCCATATATTCGATATTGGAGAGCCCAAATGCCTCCTCGGCCACAGATGGCAAGACTCCAAAATCGGCTTCTGCAATGAGGGGGAGAGGATCATCGGTGTGTTTATGCCAGTCGATCATCTCGACCACACCTTTTGCGACAGCTCTTCTACGCAGACGGTCGAGATAATCGGGGGTGCCGCTCCCCACGATGCGAAGGCGTATGCGTGTCCCTTTTAGCAGGGCAAAGGCATCGATAAGTATTTCCAATCCCTTTGCGGCCTTGATGGGGCCATGAAACATAGCTGTCACGGGCCGTCCGGCCGAAGGGGGCGTATAAGGGAGAGGAGGAATATTAAGACTATTATGGATCACGTGCATCTTTTCGGGCGTGATGGGCATCAACCGATTATGCCACGTGGAGACAAACCTGTCGCGGGCCGCACGGCTCACGAATATCAGGGCATCCAGATTTCTATAGATTATTTTGAGAATCCAGGAATCGACAGCCCTCCTCACTTTATGGCGAGTCATGACCACCTTGACATCTCTTTTTCCCGAGAGGCGCCGAGCGGCAAGGGCCGTGAAGACGTTTCTAAATCCATGAGCATGGACCACGACGTGTCCCTCCGTCTCTTTTAATTTTCCGGCCAGTGTTTTGATTGAAGTATAGTCTGAAAAACCACGAAGGGGAGCGTGGAAAAGTTTAATGCCCTCTTTTTCAAAGAGAGAGTCTACAGCTTTAGCGTCGCGAGTGAGGGCCATCACCTCCCATCCCCGGGAATGGAAATGGCTGCAAATGTCGAGGGCATAGCGGGTGATACCGTTCCAGCGGTTGCCCCCCACGATGTGAATAAGAGTGGGCATCAGTTTGTGGCCGCCAGCATCACCTTAATATCGACGCTTGGCATATTGAGAAACGACCCGATAAGTTTATCGACAAGTTTACCGCGGAATGTGACCATTCCGGCCTGCACTCCCGGTGTGGATGCGATCATGTGGTAGACACCACCCTTGATGATTACATCGTCAAAGAAATTCACAATAACGTTTGAAAGGGCCATCGCTACAGTGCGAGGCACAGAAATTGAAGGATGGGTCTCTTCGAAGTTAAGGAGATAGACGGAGTCTTTGAGCACCGGGGAGAGGTTTTTGGGGAACTCGAATGGGCGTGTGCATTCTCCTAAAAGGATTACGTCGGCACTCTTGACCCGATTATAAAGCACTCTGGGATGGATGGCAATTGTGTTGAGGCGCTCGCCACATATTCTCTTGGCTTGCTGGAGCGCGGAGATGTCATTATTCATCAAAGTCACATAGGCTCCGGCCGAGAGAGCGGCCTTTGCGGCGGAATAGACAGTGTTGCCGTCGCCGATTATGAGCACCTCGCATGGATTTATGCCGGCCACCCCGGCGAGTAATACTCCCTTGCCGCCACCCAGATATGACAGAAATTCCTGAGCATATATGATCGCTCCTCGTCCGTCGATTTCATCGATGATATTGGCAAAGACAGGCTCATCGTTATGACTTACCACATTGTCAAGGCAACCGTAGGCAATTTCCTTGTCGAGCAACGCTTTTATGACGTTAATGTCGAAAAGGCCGGGTCCCGTCATGGAAAAAAGGGCCGCTCCTTTCTTCATTTTGTGGATATCATGTGCATGCAGGGGGCGATATGAGAGCACCACATCGGCCTTGAGGGCCTCGGTGCGGCTCACGATATTAACGCCGTATTCTCTATAGCTTGAATCGGGGAAGCTGATATCCGTGGCCGCCCCCTTTTCCATAATCACCTTTATGCCGGCCGAAGTGAGAAGTCCCGACCCTTCGGGAGTCAGAAGAAACCGCGTCTCATCGGTGTCGGCATAATTGGCAACCAGTCCTAGTGTAAAGGTAGGCTCCAGGGTGTCTGTTGCCGTAGGTTGCAACCGGGTCTTTATCTCGAAATCAGTGGTGGTCTTGTCGGATGTCATGCCTTTGCTCGCCAAGGAGGGAATGGGAGCGCCGTTAGCCCCTGTCTCCTTGAGTTAAGCAAAGGTAGGAAAAAGGCTTGGGAATTCCAAATAAACTCACTCTATTTCCCCGTTAATCCTCAGTCAGCTCTCCTTTAAGTGTGGCAGCGCTGGCATTTGAGATCCTGACCTTGACAAAATCTCCCGGCGCGGTAGTCCCCTTGGGAAAAACCACTACCTTGTTTTGAGAGGTCCGGCCGAAATGTTCATCTGGATTGCGTTTCGAACGTCCCTCCACGAGCACGTCAAACACCTTTCCGATGTCTTCCCGATTGTTTTTCAAAGAAATTTGATTTTGCAAGGAGATAAGCCTGTTGAGCCGGGATATTTTGACATCTTCGGCCACATTGTCGGGCAAATGGCGAGAGGCGTAAGTGCCGGGCCGTTCCGAATATTTAAAGAGGAAAGAGGAATCGAACCCCACCTCCTCCATCAGACTCATTGTTTCAAGAAAATCATCCTCGGTTTCTCCATGGAAGCCGGTGAACATATCGGAGGTGATGCCGGCATCCGGAAGGATGCGTCGAATGGCGGCGACTCGGTCGAGATACCATTCGCGAGTGTATTTCCTGTTCATCACCTTCAGAATCTTATTGCTGCCACTCTGCACAGGAAGATGGATATGCCGCGCGATATTAGGATGTGAGGCCATTGTCTGGAGTATGCGGTCGCTCATATCTTTGGGATGGGATGTGGTGAACCTAATCCTCATATCGGGGGCTGCGAGTGCCACGTCTTCGAGGAGGGCCGGGAAGTCTGTGACATTTCCCTCGCTGTCTTCATAACGATAACTGTTGACGTTTTGGCCCAAGAGAGTCACCTCCTTGAAGCCTCGGGCTTTGAGGTCGGCAAGCTCTCCCAGGATGCTCTGCGGCTCCCGGCTACGTTCCCGGCCGCGGGTGTAGGGCACAATGCAATATGAACAGAAATTGTTGCATCCTCGCATAATGGAGATGAAACCGCTGATTTTCCCTCCTCCGATGCGTGATGGAATAATGTCGCGATAGGTTTCTGTGGTGGATAGCTCGATGTTTATTGCAGCCACTCCGTTTTCGGCGGCTGAAATGAGGTTAGGCAAATCAAGATATGCGTCAGGGCCGGCCACGAGATCAACGCCATGCTCGTTTATAAGCTCTTGCTTAAGCCTCTCGGCCATGCATCCTATGACGCCAATAAGGATTTTGCGACCTGTTTTTCTTCTCAATGCCCTCCAATAAGCCAGCCTGGAATAGATTTTCTGCTCGGCGTTGTCTCGGATGGAGCAAGTGTTGAGAAAGACAGCGTTAGCCTCTTCATCTTTCTCGGTGAGGGAATAACCGGCCATTTCCATGACTGCAGCCACAGTCTCTGAATCGGCCACATTCATCTGGCAACCATAGGTTTCGATCCTTAGTTTTTTATCGAGCTTACCCTCCCCGGCCCCCTCGGGAAGGGAAAATGGTTTTATATTTGTGTTTTTTAACAACTTCCGAATATTTTGAAAAATTGAACAAAAAAGCTATTTTTGTGCAAATTTACCATTAAAGCGTGATTTTTCAAAAATGGAAATAATCTCAATTGACCAAGACAATAGTGGATTAATCCAAACTCCGGGGTAAAAGCCGAAAGATAAAGAACGCTGCCATGAAAAACCATTTTTCTCGCTATGAGTTTACCCTTCATAACGGCCGAAGAGGCCGCCTCTCATATTCATAACGGCGACACAGTGGCCACATCAGGTTTCACTGCATCCGGGACTCCCAAAGTGGTGCCTGTGGCTTTAGCCGAAAGAGCCCGGGAATTCCACGACCGTGGCGAGCCCTTCAAAATAAATCTATACACGGGCGCCTCCACCAACGACTATGTTGATGGCTCTCTGTCGCGAGCAGATGCAGTGGCCCGACGGGTGCCATATCAGGGCACTCCGGATGCCCGGAAGGCAGCCAACGAAGGGAAGATGGACTATTACGACCCACATCTTAGTCATATGAGCCAAGACCTCCGATATGGCTTTATGGGAGATATTGATGTGGCAATCATTGAGGTCACGGAGATGAATCCCTCCGGGGAAGTGGTGCTCGGGGCAGGTATCGGCATGACACCGCTTTTTGCAAAGCTCGCCAAGAAGGTGATTCTTGAATACAGCTCCTATTATCAAACCTCTTTCCGGGGGTTTCACGACAACTACATCCCCCTCGACCCTCCCCATCGACGCGAAATCCCCATCTATAAACCCTCCGACCGCATAGGAAGCACGGTCGTGAAAATCGACCCCAAAAAGATTATAGGAGTGGTTCCCTCCAATGCCTCCGAGAGCATAAGTTCTTTCACTTCTCTATCCCCGACCACTCAGGCTATAGGCGAGAATGTGGCTGAATTTTTAGCCGGAGAGCTTGCAGCGGGCCGCATCCCTAAGGAGTTTCTCCCGGTTCAAAGTGGCGTAGGCAATATAGCCAATGCGGCCCTCCACGGACTTGCCGACCATCCCGGTATACCGAAGTTTGAAATGTACACGGAAGTGGTGCAAGACGGGGTAATGGAGCTGATGGAAAAAGGGAAATGCACATTCGCATCGACTTGTGCCCTTGCATTTTCCGATGAAGCCATACTCAATTTTATGGACAACATCGATTTCTATCGTGACAAGTTGTTGATGCGGCCGGCCGAAATCACCAATCATCCGGAGGTGGTGCGCCGTTTGGGCCTAATCGCGATGAATACGGCCCTTGAATGTGACATCTATGGCAATGTGAATTCTACCCATGTCTTCGGCTCTACGATGATGAATGGCATCGGAGGGTCGGCAGATTTCTCCCGCAATGCATATCTCTCGATTTTTCTGTGTCCCTCCGTGCAGAAAGGGGGAAAGCTTTCCACTATCGTGCCTATGGTGAGTCATGTGGATCATAGTGAACACAGCGTGAAGGTCATAGTGACCGAACAAGGGGTTGCCGACCTTCGCAATCTGTCACCCACAGAGAGAGCCCGCAAGATTATCGAAAATTGCGTGCATCCCGACTATAAACAATTGATGTGGGATTATCTTAAGATTTCTCGAAAAGGTCATATTCCCCATAACCTCAAAGCGGCCTTCGATCTCTATCACACCTTCGAAGAGAAGGGAGACATGAGGCTGACAACTTTCAGCAATAACTAAAATCCGGGACCCAGATTTTTAACAAAATCCGGGTCTCAGCTTTTTTTGACGATTCCTCTCC
This sequence comes from Muribaculaceae bacterium, assembly GCA_022509125.1. Lineage (GTDB taxonomy): Bacteria > Bacteroidota > Bacteroidia > Bacteroidales > Muribaculaceae > Lepagella. The sequence goes on from JAFLTU010000008.1 coordinate 34,338, forward strand.
CCTTCATTCCGTTGATTGCGATGGTCAGGGCTTCTGGAAATTCCACCACCCTAATACCTTCCGACTCATATTTGGCGGGCATTGAATTCAGGAATTCGAAATCACAAAATCCTTGTCCGCGGTCGGGATCCACTGTGAAATAACCCACTCCGAATGAGGTGAGATTCTGGAAGAAATGAGTTCCTTGCGATGGTTCGATCCGATATCCGGGCATTGCTGTCTCCACAATGAGGCGAGCGCCGGCGATTTGCGGCCATCTCACCGGGATGCCTAAAGCCGTGTCGGCTGAACCCCACCGTCCCGGACCTATCAGTATGTAGGGTTCGTTGCGTTCTGAAAGTTCCCGATTGAGTTTATCCACTTCAAGGGCCAGCTCAGGGTTTCGGGAGCTGTTGAAATTCTCTTGCCTTACATAGACCACAGTTTTGACATTATCCATGACGCCATGTCCCAGAGCGCTCTCCGAGCGCAGCAACACTTCATTGTCGGAGGCCTCCATAATGGAATCGTCGAGCATCTCCTTTTTGTCGACGATGGGCCGGATTTGCAGCCAATAAATCACACCTTTCTTTTCCGAAGAGGGAGCTTGGGGGTTGATGATGCCGGCAAATTCTATTTCAACGGGACGCCCCATGGCATATTGGCCTGTGGAGAGCATGAAGTCAACTGCGTTAGCGAGAGGGAAGACCTCTTGGCGCAAGACGTTGGCGAAAGTCACGACTTTGCGTCCCGGTCCCCAGTCGGTGTCGCGCAAGAGGCGGTCTTGCGGATCGAAGGTGGAGACAAGATATCTCAGGGCATCAGTTTTGAAGGCATCGGCCACCGGGATTTTCTTTATGTTGAAACCCTCGTCGGTGGAGAATTCATGGCTTCCCGGGGCGGTGTCGCTAAGGCCATAAAGATATTTTTGCGTGTCGCGAAGGGCCAGTTCCACGGTAGATGTCTGGATAACGTGGCCAGGATGTTTAGGAGAAAACCTTAGGGCTAAACCGCCGTCGACAATGTATTTGCCAAGTCCGGCAGCCACCTCCACTACCCCCTCTTCTGATTTTTCGTCGCCCACGGGATAATAATTGATCGAACGGCCCACGCCGGAGAAAGAGGGATAATAGAAATCACCATGCCATTCTCCGGCCACTTCCTGGATTATAATGGCCATTTTTTCCTGTTCGATGACATTGCTTGTGGCATTCATATAAGCCTTGGAGTCAGCGAAAAAGACTGAGGCATAGACTCCCTTTACGGCGTCGCACAACAGGCGGAGCATTTCTTCCTTATCAGTCAGATAAGGAATCATATAGGTGGAATATATTCCTGCGAAGGGCTGGTAGTGGGAGTCTTCGAGCAATGAGGAGCTTCGGATGGCCAGGGGCTTATCGAGCACGTCGAATAGGGCTTTGAAGTCTTCCAAAAGGTGGGCCGGGAGTTTGGCTTTCAGAAATTGGGAGAGGATCTCTTCATCCGGGATATTCGAAAGGCCCACTTTATATAGGCCGTTATAGTCCATAAATTGGTCGAAAATATCCGTGCAGAGCACCACAGTGCGCGGGATAGTGATCTGAACGCCCTGGAAATCATCACATTCGGGATGCCTCTTGATTATGTGGTCGATAAAGGCGAGGCCACGTCCTTTGCCTCCCAGAGAACCCTCACCGATGCGCTGGAAGTTACTATAATGATCAAACCTGTCTTTTTTGAATATGGCCACCACTCCCCGGTTTTTCATCTTCCGGTATTTCACGATGGCATCCATAATGAGTTCCTTTACCTCGTCGGCCTCTTCGATGCGATTAAAGACTTGTTTTTTGATTAAGTCGGCAATAGGGAATAGGGCGCGGGAATAGAGCCATCTCGAGAAGTCGTTTTTACGGCAATGGGCGTAGAGGGCATCGGCGGGTATGTCGTAGACCCTTTTTTGGAGGGTCTTGAGGTCAGGGATACGCATTATTTCCTTGCCGTCTACGGGATTTTTAACCACGAAATCTCCGAAACCGAAATTATGCTCCACAGTCTGACGCAATTCCTGTGGGAATGTCTTTGAATTCTTGTCGAGAAAGATATATCCCTGCTCTTCCACTCTCCGGCGGTTGTCGCTCTCCTGGCTCTGAAGAATCACCGGCGTGAAGGGGTAATCTTCCCTTAGCTCCTCGGCCAAAGCGAGACCTGCGTCGGGATCTTTTTTGCCGCCTCTGGGAAATCTCATGTCGGAGACCACTCCGAGAATGTTCTCGCCATATTTTTCATAGAGAGCCTGGGCCTCTTCGTAGTCACGGGCCAGGAGCACTTTTGGACGTCCCCTCATGCGCAGCATCCTCTCATGTTCGTTGAGGGCTTCAGTGGAGAAGGTGCGGCTTTGCAAGAAGAGATACTTAAACAAATGGGGGAGCACCGAAGAATAAAACCGGATCGAGTCTTCGACGACCACGATACACTGCACACCGATATTCAAGATATCGTTTTCGGCGTTCATGCGGTCTTCGATGAGCTTTATGATTGCCAGAATTAGGTCTACGTCGCCGAGCCAAGAGAAAACATAGTCTACTCCCGCGAGGTCTTCGTTGGCGATTCGCCGTCTCACTTCCTTTGAGAATGGAGTCAGCACCACAAATGGGATCTGGGGATATTCAGCGTCGATAATCTTGGCCTCCCGGAAGGTTTCGCTGACATCGACTCCCGGCATTGCTATAATGAGGTCGAAGCTCATTTCTTTCAGCAGCTTCTTTGCCTCTTCATAAGTTGAGGCCTTCACAAACCTCGGGGGCGAGGATAGATGAAGGCCTACGTATTCGAAATAGACTTGTTCTTCCACTCTTCCGTCCTCTTCGAGCATGAAGGAATCATAGGGAGTGGCGATCAGAAGCACAGTAAAGATGCGCTTCTGCATGAGTTTCTGAAACTCAGTTTCCTTAAGAAATCTTGGCATTGTTTTTGGTGAGGAAGTCGTCGAGTGCGGATGTCATTGATGGCATTTCCTTAGTGGGAGCCTCGATTGCGAGTTCCAGACCGCTATCTTTCACGGCCTGTGCCGTAGGGGCTCCGAAAGTGCCTATCAGTGCCTTCTGCTTTCCCTCCACCATGAAATCCGGCACATTCTTGAGCAGGGAATGAATACCCACGGGGCTGAAGAAAAGCATAAGATCGTAGTCGCATTTCTCGTCGGGCCGGAAGTCGTTGCTGACAGTGCGATACATCGTGGCAGGCGTCAGATCGATCTTGAGAGCCGAGAGGGCATCCATATGCTCGGGCAGGATGTCGGAGGTGGGCATCAGGAATTTCTCCTTATGATTTTTCTGGATAGCATTCAGAAATTGAGGGTCGTCAAGCCGCCCTGTCAGGCCGTAGGAAATCTTACGTTTCCTATAGACGATATATTTTTGCAGATAGAGCGCGATTTGTTCCGTGGTGCAGAAATATCTCATGGTGTCTGGCACGTTTACTCGCGACTCTTCGCAAAGACGGAAGAAATTGTCGACGGCTGTTCGAGCCGTGAAGATGACGGCAGTGAAGTCGGCGAGATTTATTTTTGACTGCCGGAATTCCCTGATGGTCAAAGGCTCCACCTTTATCATCGGACGAAACACAATCTCCACGTCATGTTTCTTTGCGATATCGAAATATGGCGATTTCGCCGATGTCGGTTGAGGCTGAGAAACCAGAATTTTTTTAATTTTCATAGGTCTTCAAAAGTCATCGATACTATAGAACTTCGGGTCAAAGCCCGACCTATATCGCTGCCGAAGCCTGCTTAATGCTTTCACAGCATCGTGCCAAGGAGAGGGGCCAGTCGGCAACACAAAATCAATGGAACTATTTCCAGACTGCAAAGGTAACACAAAAAAAGCACCCACGAGGAAAATTGGCTGAAAAAAATCCTGAACCCTTTCCAGATGAAAATCAGTTTCACAAATATAAAGACGAGTCCCCCCATGGCGGCAGCTTCTAAGGCCAAGGGAGGGCGGCAAATGGCCACTAAAGCAGCCAAAAAGAGAGCCGGGGCCATTAATGCCTGACTTGCCAGATATCCTTTGACCCATAGGTCGGCATGGCTTCGATCGCTGAATATCCATCCGACGCCTCCATAGGCACCCCACATGAATAGGGCGTAGACAGCGGCCAAACCCATCCCCGAAAGCATTCCCACACTGCGGTTGAGACCGCTCGGCATCCACCCGACGCCAACCTCATGAAGAGATTCATAAGTTTCATAAAAAGAATAGCCAAGAATTCCGGCACAGCCTATCCATAGGATATTGAGCATCACGATTAGGCTCGTTTCCCTTACCGTGTCGTCGAAGACATTATGGCGCGTGCGAGTCTCCACAAGATTTCGAAACATCGTCAGGGCATATTTCAGATTGTTGCGAAATCTCAATGCTATGACAAGAAAAAGAAGAAAAAGCCCGGTCAGGATAAAAGACATCCCTAAAGAATCTCCCCGTAGGGGAGGAGCCGAGAGGGAGTCGGCCGGATCGGCGGTCATGACCAAGCCATACAGGGGCTCTACCTCCACTACGGTATCAATGGCATTCCCGGGCAATGGAGTTAAGTCAAGGTATGAATTATGAGACGAAACGCTGACCGAATCGAGAGTTGAAATATGAGCCGAATCGAGAGTTGAATCCGGCGATGAGGCAGAGGGATTTATAGCCAATTCTCCTTCTTGTACCATTCCGCGGCCCTCCTCAAGCCCTCCTCAAGTCCCACCTCCGGGTGGAATCCGAAATCTTTCTTGGCCTTGCTGACGTCGGCATCCCAGTTTCGCTGCTTCATGATATTATATTTATCGCGATTGAGTGTGGATGGTTTCATCCTGGCGACACCCCATTTTTCAGCCACTACCGACACGGCCTTTACGGCCCAAAGGGGCATGGGAAGAGAAATGACGCCCCTCTTGCCTAAAGCCTCGGCTGCTAGTTTCCGGAACTCCTTCTGCGTGTAGGCTCTCTCTTCGGAGATGATATAGACATTGCCAACGGGAGCCTTCTCAAGGGCGTCGTAGATGGCTCTGGCCAGGTCTTCCACATAGATAAATGTCAGCAACTGCTTCTTATAGCCGGCCGAAAAGTCGAAGCCTTTCGATATTGATTTGAGCATCAGGAAATAGTCTTTGTCACGCGGACCATAGATTCCTGTGGGTCGGAAAATTATATAGGGCACACCCTCCATCTGAAGCAGCATTTCCGCCTTAAGTTTTGATGCGCCATAACGAGTGTTGGGAGCAGGGATATCTTTCTCGGTGAATTTGCCCCCCTCTTTCTCATGGGCCGGCCCGTGAACCGAGAGAGAACTCATCAAAAGGAATTTCTCGGGCATCTTGCCGCTATGTCGCAAGGCTTCGATAAAGTGTTTCAAATAATCGTAGTTCACTTTTGAAAAATCTGAAAAAGAGATAGCCTTGGTTGCCCCGAGGTTATAGACAATCCAGTCCCATTTCTCTTCCGGGGGAAGAGCCTCGCTGAGGCTCGAGGCCAAAGAGTCGGGTTGGTCGAAATCAAATGTCACGAATTTCAGGCGAGGGTCGCCTAAAAATCGGCGGCTTGTCGACTCGCGCACGCCGGCCCACACTTCAAAGCCGCGTCGCAATCCCTCGTCGACTATAAATCCGCCGGCAAATCCGCCGGCTCCCACAACCAACACTCTTTTCTTTTTCATTTTTTTATTTTTCGCAAATTTACAAATAAACGTCTATTGCCCAAATTGAATTATTGTCTTATTTTTGTGGCTCATGAATATGGGCAGGGGCTAAAGCATGGCATGAAAGTGGTCATCATCAATAAGAGCGACTCCACCGGGGGCGCAGCGGTAGTGAGTCGGCGTCTCATGGAGGCTTTGCGTCTCAAGGGAGTCGATGCCTCGATGCTTGTGGTTGAAAAGTTTTCTCCTTCTCCTTGGGTCAGCTTGGCGGCAGGGAGACTCGCTATAAAGAGGCGTTTCTTTTTGGAACGTTTAAAAATTTTTATTGCCAACGGCTTCAACCGTTCCACCCTTTTCCAGATCGACACGGGCGAAGTGGGTCTGCCTCTTTGGCGCCATCCTGAGGTCAAGGCTGCCGATGCCATTCTTTTAAGCTGGGTCAACCAGGGAATGCTCTCTTTGCGAGGCATTGGGAAATTAAAACGGCTTGGCAAACCTATTATCTGGACCATGCACGACATGTGGCCCATGACGGGTATATGCCACCATGCTGCAACATGCCGTCGTTTCCTTGACCAATGTGGGGATTGCCCTTTGTTAGGAAGGCGAGGGGGGCCGGGCGATCTCTCCCATAAAATCTGGGAAAGAAAACAAGGGCTTTATAAGAGGGGAAGGATGGCCTTTGTGGCTGTCAGTCGTTGGCTGCGCGATAGGGCCCGGTTGAGCGGCCTCTTGAAGGAGAGTAGGATTGAAGTGATCCCCAACCCCTTTATGCCCTTGCCGGAACCTTCCGTTCCTGGCTCACATTCTTCCGGGAAAATTAGAATACTGTTTGGAGCGGCCCGACTAGACGATCCGGTAAAGGGATTAGATATCTTGAAGAAGGCTTTAGCTCTTTTAACTCATCGTTTAGATGGTGAAAACAAACAGGAGGGAAATTCAAATTCCATTTTTCCGCCTATTGAAGTGGCTCTTTTCGGCAATGTCAAAGAGGCCGGTTCATTGGCCGGATTTCAACACTTGATGGTTGTGTTTGGCACCCTCAAGGGTGACGAAGCAGTGGCCCGGGCATATCGGGAAGCCGACATATTGGTTTCTGCATCTTCTTATGAGACCTTCGGCTGCACTCTCCAGGAGGCGCAGGCTTATGGAGTGGTGCCTGTTTCGTTCAATCAGGGGGGCCAGGTCGACATCATAGAGGATGGTGTGACAGGATTCCTGGCAGAATGGGTGGAGGATGAAGATCAAAGGGCCCGAAATCTGGCCGAAGCCATGCTCAAGGCTATCAAATTGGTGGCTGATACAGAAAGTTTGAAAAAGATGAAAGAGGAAATGGCCCGCAGTGTTGCCGAAAAATTTTCTTATAGTGTCGTGGCCGATGCCTATATAGATTTGATAGAATCAGTTTCGAACGCCCCATCTTGACTACAATTTTTTCACATGATCCCGGAGGGGAAGTCTAAAGAACTCCTATTAGAATTTCATGGCCAAGAATTTGATTAGCAAATATATCTGGATAATCGACACGTTGACACGAAACCGTCGTCTCTCCAAAGAGGCTCTCAACAGCCTATGGATGAAGTCGGAGGTGTCAGGCGGCGACCCCTTGCCCGACCGCACTTTCTTCCATTACCGACGTAATATTGAGGAAATCTTCAATCTAGAAATAAAATGCGACCGCAACCGGGAATACTACATAGAGTCACCCGGTTCGGTCAGGAGCAATGCCTTGACCAACTGGCTTCTTGATTCTATGGCAGTTAGCCAGGCCATTAATGAGACACAGCCGGGAGCCGAAAGGATAGAAATCGAAGATGTGCCTTCAGCCCGCGAATATCTCCCCATGGTGCTTGAGGCTATCAGGGATTCAGTGAAACTTTGTTTCACCTATGCCAGTTTCGCCAGAGCACGCGCAGAGTCGAAGATCCTTTTTCAGCCCTATTTTCTTAAGAGATATAAGCAGAGATGGTATATGATCGGACTCCAGGAGAAAACCTCCACCATCCGCACCTATGCCCTCGACCGTATCAAAGAGATGCAGCTTGTCAGAGAGAAATTCGAAAAGCCGGGTTCTGTAACCCTCCGTCAACTCTTCGGAAATATCGTTGGAGTGACTACTTCGCAGGCCGACGTCAGAACTGTCAGACTTCGAGCCACACCCACCCAGGCGAAATATTTCCGCGCCCTTCCGCTCCATGAGTCGCAGACCGAGGAGGTCCACGACGATTATTCCATTTTCTCCTATAAATTGAAACTTAATTATGAACTGGTCCATGAAATCCTGGGACTCGGCGATGCCGTTAAGGTGGTTGAGCCGCCTGAACTCCGGATTATGGTGGCCAACGAACTAAGGAATACTCTCGCCCAATACGATAAATGACAGCACAAGATTATTTGAAAAGAAATGGCATTTCCGTGGATGCCACCGTCAGAGAAGCCATGAAGAGAATCAACAGTCTCTCCGGGGAGTCGATGACACTCTTCGCCCTTTCTCCGGAGGGAAGGCTAGAAGGGACAATCACCGACGGCGACATACGTAGAGCCCTGATAGGGGGCGGCGAATTGTCAGACCCTGTGGCCACGGTCATGAACCGCCACTTTCTATCGGCTCGCTCTCCAGAAGAGCTTTCCTTAAAGATGGCTGAGGGCCGGAAACGCCATATAGAACTTCTTCCACTATTCGAAGATGGCAATTTGACCGATATCATCGATCTACGGGCCACGCGGGCCTTTCTCCCTCTGGAGGCTGTGTTAATGGCCGGAGGAAGAGGGGAGCGCTTGCGACCGCTCACCGATCAGATGCCCAAACCTCTCTTGCCTGTCGGCGATAAAGCCATCATTGATTACAATGTGGATGAACTCGAGGCTTGCGGAATTAAAAAAATCCATGTGACGGTCAATTATCTCGGCCATATGATCGAGGAGCATTTCCAAGACCGAAACGGGAGGGCTAAAGTGGAGTGTGTCGCGGAGCCGGTCAGACTCGGCACCTTTGGAAGCCTTGCTTTGATTGGCGATGTAGCCACCGACAATATTCTGGTCATGAATTCCGATCTTTTTTCAACTGTGGACTTCGAGGCGATGTTTATCCATCATCAGAAACATTCGAATGATTTCACAATTGCGGCTGTGCCCTATTCCGTGTCTGTGCCCTTTGCAATTATGAAGCTTCAGGGACAGAGGGTTAAAAGCCTGGAAGAGAAACCGGCCTACAACTATTTTGCCAACGGCGGTGTTTATATAATGAAGAGTTCTTTATTGCCGAGGATAAAAAGGGGGGTTTATCTGGATGCACCCGACTTTATTCTGAGTCTAATTTCCGACGGCCTGAGAGTAGGTTCGTTCCATATCGAGGGAACATGGATCGATATAGGCTCGCCCGATGATTACAGAATGGCCAACGAGCTTGCGGGGAGAGGGAAGTTGTGAGTGAGGAAAGAGGAAGAATTAAGGGAAGGAAATGGGTATTCCGTCGTTTACTGTTATTGTAAAAAACATTGAGAGCAAATGGATTCGAATTTCATAGACTATGTTAAGATAATGTGCCGTTCCGGGAAGGGGGGTGCCGGGAGCCGTCATTTCCATAGGGCTAAGTATCTTCCCAAGGGAGGCCCCGACGGCGGTAACGGAGGCCGGGGAGGTCATATAATCCTTAAAGGCAACCGCAACATGTGGACTCTGCTGCCCTTGCGATATCAGCGCCATATATTTGCGACAGATGGCGAAAGGGGGAGCGAAAATCGCTCCACCGGCAAGGATGGTGAAGACCGCATAATAGAAGTGCCGGTTGGCACCGTCGTTTATGATGCCGATACGGGACAATTTCTCTGTGAAGTCACTGAGGATGGCCAGGAGGTAAAACTCCTCAGAGGGGGAAAAGGGGGACTTGGCAACTGGAATTTTGCGACATCCACCAACAGGGCCCCTCGCTATGCGCAACCGGGACAGCCGGCAATCGAGAAAACCGTGGTGCTCGAACTGAAATTGCTCGGCGATGTCGGATTAGTGGGCTTTCCCAATGCCGGGAAGTCAACGCTTCTTTCTGCTCTCTCTGCTGCCAAACCTAAGATAGGCGACTATCCTTTCACCACTATGGAGCCCTCGCTGGGAATTGTAGACTATCGGGGCGACAAGTCATTCGTCATGGCTGATATCCCCGGCATCATTGAAGGGGCCAGCGAAGGGAAGGGAATCGGACTGCGCTTCCTTCGCCACATCGAGAGAAACGCCGTGTTGCTTTTCCTTATCCCGGCCGATAGCGACGACATCAAACGTGACTATGGCATTTTGCTCAATGAGCTCAAGGAATTCAATCCTGAATTGGCCGACAAAAGCCGCGTGCTTGCAATTTCAAAGTCCGATCTTCTCGACGATGAACTGCGCGAGGAAATTTCCAAGGAACTTCCGGAAGGAATTCCGACAGTCTTTATCTCGGCTGTGACCGGGCAGGGGCTGACGGAATTGAAAGATCTCCTTTGGCGGGAGATAAATTCAGAAGATAATAAGGCGAAATCCACCTTCACTCATCGCGATCTCGATGTCAGGACCAGAGTGCCGGAAGAAGATGAATTCATCTTCCATCAAGACGACGAAGCTCCGGAGGATTATGAGGATGAGGAAATAGATTGGGACAACGATTTCTGGGACGAGGAAGATAGCGTCAATGGCTGAGACGAAGGGTAAGGCAAAGAGGGAAGCGGAGACTGAATCCGGGACTCTAAAAATTTTGCAATTGGATATCAGGCAAATTCTCAAAAGCCGTATTCCAAAGAAGAAAAGGCGTTGGATACCATCCTTTCTGATTTCTATGGTGGAACGCTTGATTCGCCAAAGGGAGCTCAACGAGATTCTCAGAGCCACCCTTCCCTCAGAGGGCAGCGAGTTTTCACACAGGGTGCTCGATTATCTCGACATCTCGATTGATGTAGAGGGTCTTGATAACTTGAAGGAAGGAGAGAGATATATGTTTGCTTCCAACCATCCATTGGGTGGACTCGATGGCATGGCCCTAATCAAGGTGCTCGGGGAAAAATATGGAGACGACAACATTCGGTTTTTGGTCAACGATCTTCTTATGAATGTGGAGCCCTTGAAAAAAATATTCCTGCCGGTTAATAAATTCGGAAGCCAGGGGAGGGAATACGCACAAATCATCAACGAGAAGATGGAATCTTCCTGCCAGATATTCCAATTCCCGGCAGGGTTATGTTCGCGTCTTCAAGACAATGGGATAGTTGAAGATATGGAATGGCAAAAATCGTTTGTCACAAAAGCTCTCGAGACGGATAGAGCCATCGTGCCTGTCTATTTTGAGGGGAATAATTCCAAGAAATTTTATAGGATGGCGAGATTGCGCAAGCGGCTCGGGATAGGTTTTAATCTGGAGCAGGTGTTGCTCCCCTCCGAACTATGCAAGGCCCGCGGGAGTCGGTTCCGCATAGTTTTCGGGCATCCTATTCCGGCTGAAACCTTGCGTAGCTCCGGTCAGTCTCCGAAAGCCTTGGCTGCCAAAATCCGGAGTGCCTCATATTCCCTTTCCTCCTGATTCACAAATTCATTAATGGATTTTTAGGTCTACTTTATGGGGAAATGGGGAATTTTCTTGAAAAGTTAGTTGAAACAAAGGATCCTTCCTCTATTGAACTTTAGATTACTTCACTTTATGGGTTATCTTTAGCTTTTGGGCAGGATTGTCGATTTCGATTTTCCCGAGACGTCCCAACACTGACTGTCCTAAAAGCAGAGGAGCCTTCTGGTTCCTCACCACTGAGGCTCTGACATTATCAAGTTCAAGACCTCCGAAATTAACGTTGCGGAGATTGATAACCGTTCCTTCGTTTATATCGCCGTTGGCATCCACATAGCGTGCGGTCCCGATTATGTCTTGAGGTTTGATGTAATCATTTTTGAGCATGAAATTAGCCTCCACCATCGAGATAGTGACGTCGGCGGCTCCGGTGTCGAAGACGAAATGGAGCGGAAGACCGTTGATTGTGCATGCCACTTTGGTGACCCCTCCATCTTTCGTGAAAGGGATTTCAACAGTCTCAAAAATTCCGGTTTCATCCTGCACCTTGTCGGCGTCAACCACCGGGATATTAATAACCTTCCCCGGGGCCTTTCCCTTGATATTCTTTACTGTGAAATCGATGAAGGGGGGATAACCTCTCATATTATTAAGATCATAGTCTACAAGGGCATGATTGATATCGGCATACCCTTTATCGAAGGCCTGTTGGAGCGCCTCGAGAGCCTTGTCTTTTTCATTGCTCCGGGCATAGATGCATGCAAGATTATAATAATTACCTGCGCTGTCAGTAGTGTCGTTTGCAATAATTTCGAGCATAGTTTGCTCGGCTTTTTGGTTGTCACCCAGCCCCGTATAAGCAAAGGGAGTCCACATTCTTGTTGCGGCCACGGAATCCTTTTCAAGTTCTATCACTTTGCGATAATCAGCGAGAGCTTTTTCCTTTTGGCCTGTCAAATTATATGCATCGGCTCTTTTAATTAGGAAAAATTCCACCTCCTCCAGGAATGGGAAAATCACAGCTGCAGTGTTGAAGTCTTCGATTGCCTGATTGAACAGACCGAGGTTCATTTTGTCTTCTCCGTTGTCGAAATATGACAGACTGCTTTCCGGATTCGCTTCCAGATATTGGGTTCTTGTCTCCACGGCCTCTTCGAGGCGTTGCAACTGACTTAATATTCCGGCCTTAATGTCGATGGCCTCATAATTCTGGGGACTAATGTTTAAGGCTCTTTCAATATATTCCAGAGCCTGGTTGAGGTCACCGAGTTGCTGATAGCATGCAGATAATTTCTTGAGGAAATAAATATCGGGGTCGATAGAGTTAGCCTTTTCAAAATAATCAATGGCTGAATTATAGTCCTGGAGAGCATAATACACTTGGGCTATGCAATAAGGCCAGTAAGCATTTGTGGGATCTTTTGCCATCTGGATCTTGAGTTTGGGGATTAGAATGGCATTACCCTCTTCGGGGAAAGAGGTCATCAAATATAAAGCCTTGTCATCGCTGTCGAGATCCAGGGCTCGGATAATGTCGTCGGCTGCTTCTGCCCATTTTTCCTGAGCCATGTAGGCCTCTGCCCTGAAAGCATAGGCGCCTGAATAATCCGGAGCAAGCTTAATGACGTAATTAAACCGGTCGATTGCATCATCCCATTTTCCCTGGGTCTTGGCATTTCTCCCAAGTCCCATGTAGCCTAGGGTGTCGCCTTGGTCTAATTCAATCATCTTATTATAGTCGGCGTCAGAGAGGAGGAAGTTGTTTTGTTCATAGTATATTTGGGCCCTTGATTTATAGAACTTTGGATTTGAGGGGTCAAGTTTTATGGCCTGGTTGAGGTCATTTATGGCCTTCACGGTGTCTTCCATTGCCGCATAGATTTCGGCTCTGGAGGCAAAGCTCATTGAGCGCCAGTCATTATCTTTTTTTGGTAGTTTTTTGATGGCCTCATTTATTGCCGTTAATGCCTTCCCATATTCTTGGTTGCCATATCTCATCGTAGCAACATAGACGAAGGCATAACCGTTTTCGGGATGGTCGGAGATTTCCCGATTGAACCAATCCAAAGCATCTTGATATTGTTCCTGGCTGTATGCCTCCACTCCCCGAGTAAAGGCATAGGAGTCGGGGAGTTTGATGTCTTTGGCCTGAATTCCCGTTAAGCAAAAACAAAGAATCAAAAACAGTGTAGATATATGTTTCATAAAAAAATCATTTTACAAATTCTATAAAATCTTCAGGAGTGAAAACAATTTCTATTGTTCTCCCACTTTCTTCTCCCTGGTAAATAAACTTCAAAAAGATGTTTTGACGTATAAAAATAGGCAATTTGCTTTGAAGTGAGAGATCTTTAAAAAATGGTTTCAAAGATTTCTTAATCTCAGCTTGGTATAAATCCATGCCGGTCAGCTCGGTCTCGGGAATAGTATAGATAAAAGAATATGTTTTGCCATCAAAAGAAATCCTCACATTTTCAGAATACGGCTTGTTTTTCATTTCCATTTGTTCCTCTTCAGCCCAGAATTCTAAAGTCAATTTATCTATTTCGTCCTGCGATTCATATTTTTTATTTATGTTTTTGATCTTGGATGGGGTGAAGACATAAGAATTTCTATGGGTGTTTTCCCGGTTTCTCAGATTATAGATGAACGTGTATTCACTATTGGCGAATGTGGGATTATCTCTAAAGCTAGTTATTACAATTATCTCTTCTTTTTTCTCCTTATATGAAGGATCATTTTCCAAAGCCTCATAATTCACAGCTGTGGGAGATGTGATGAAATTATAAATAAGAGATTTATTTTTATCGTCATATGCCACAGATTCCAACTGTCCAAGATATCCCATATCCACCGGACAAATTTTATTAACTTCCCTCACCAATTCATAGGGATTGGAGACACTTAAATTTTGCATATCCTGAAAGGAAGTGCCTCCTGATGAAAAGGAAATTTCATCAAATTCCAATTCCAGGAGTTGACTATCGGGGTTGAATCTGGTTTTAATCCCACGCTCTGCAAGAAGGTCTTTGAAGGCCGGTTCGGGGTGAAAGTTGAAGAAGTCGTAGGAATGTAGGTCTAACAGGGCGTTCCATGAGTATTTTTCATCATATTCCCTCATTTTCTTTATAGTTTCATCTTTCATCCCTAATCTTGCAAATGCTTGGACTAAAAAAGACAAAGCTTCTTCAGGGTTCTCTTTTTCATATTCGCTAATAGTCTTAAGTGTGTTCTCTTTATCCCCTAACCCGGAATATGTGAGAGCGCGTACATGTGCCGGAGTGAGGCCTTCTATGAGAAATTTCTCGTCCCCCTCCTTCAATATATCAAGATAGATATCCCTTGCTTTCCCTTCCTTGCCTGATAGACGAAGAGCGTCGGCATAATATATCTTATTGGCCACAGAAGGATCAAGAGCTACTGCTGTGGCCAGGGGCTCGCAAGCTTCCGCAAATCGGCCAATGGAGAGATATGCCCTTCCTGTTTCAAAATGCAAATTCGAATTCTCAGGATTTAAAGAGATTAACGACAGAAGTGAGGGGATCACCTCCGACCCTTTCCCGGCATCAATTCCTATTTGAGCTTTGGCAAACATCAGATCGGGATTATTGGGATATACTGAGAGACCCTTTGAAACTGAAGTATAAGAATCAAGGAGTTTCCCAATTCTTTTCTGAGCGTCTGCCAGATAAAAATAAGTTGATTCATCGGCTATCCCGAGATCGATGATTTCTTGATACACCCTTTCCGCCTCTTCATAGAGTCCCCAGGTAGATAATAAATCTGCCTCGATTTGATAATATCCGTTGGAAGGACTACGGGTTCTCTCTATTTCTCTGTAAATTTCTTCACGGGTTGCCTCATCATTGGGAGAAGCGAGCATGACGGCACCGAGGGAATTGTAGTCGCTCAGAATTATGCTTTGCAGACAATCTTGAATCCAGTCGGGAGAATAACCCAGAGTCTTGAGGATAGATCCTCTCAACCCGTAGTTATAAGCAGAAGTATTGTTTAATGCAATAGCCCTTGTGACTTCATCCAATGCCTCCTTGTAATTCTCTTGAGTGGTGTATAAATAAGCCGTAGATGCATAGACTCGAGGGTCGTTGGGTGCTATTTTCTTGGCTTGTTGCAATTCTTTTAAGGCTCCTTTAGGATTGGAAATTGTGATTGAGTAGGCATGTTCGAGCAGGAGGTCTATATTCTTGGAGTCGAGTTTTAGACCATCAGCCAGAGCTTGAATGGTGAGATCCTGGTCGCCTGCCTCTTTGAGAAGATCGGCTTTCAAAAGGTAACAACGAGCACCAAGGGATTTATCTTTTTTTGTTTTCTCTATGGCCCGGTTTATCAAAGAGAGGGCCTGACCGGGCTGATTTAAATAATATAGGCTCAGAGCGGCTTGGAAATATCCATTTGGATTATCAGGATAATCTTTCATTTCTTCCCGTGCATAGTCAAGCGCATCTTCAACGGCTCCTACCCCGAACGCCTCTTCGGCCTTTTGCCCATAGAAATTGAAAGGCATGTTGGCAAAACTGAATATGGCTTGAAAAGCTAATAGATGTAAGATTATTATTCGTTTCATCAGGTTTTATTAGGGATTATCTTCGTTTTGAAATTTGAGGGATGAGCGAATGAACTTTCAAAATTTTATTTGCAAAAGAAAACCTATTTATTCGCTTTGATGTTGGCTGAGCCATTCTCTTGCATGTGCCACAAGTTCCTCCTTTGAATATAATTCGGATTCATAATAATGGGAAGAATCAATGAATGCGAATTTGTTGGGACTAATAAACTTGACGCTCCAAACCGGATCGTTGGCCAGAGGGTATTTATAGATTTCCTTTCTCCGGTCAACATCAATAAAATGAAGATTGCGATACCCTCCCACCATTAAAGTTTTTCCGTCGGGAGAAAAATCGATTGAACACCCTACGTCTTCCAATGGTATTGTGGTGATGAGATCAAAGGTTTTGACATTCCAAATTTTAAGGTCACCATCTCCGGAGGCGGTGACAAGCAACGAATTATCGGGACTCATCATTGCATCGTTGACATAATTCTTCCCATGCTTAAATTTCCTTATTTCCCTAGGATTTTCTCTGTCAGCCACATCCCATATTATTGCTGTGCCGTCGTTGGAGGCGCTCACCACATATTTACCCTCTTCTCCAGCCCTTATGCTTTTTATATTTTTTCGATGAGGCCATTGTTTGTTGTTCATTTTATTTTGCTGCAAATCCCATAAGATCATATATTGATCATTGCCACCAGACACCAGCCAGTTCGAGTCAAGATATTCCAGCGCTCTGACATGATTGGAATGGCCTTTTAAAGTTTTGATAGTTTCGAATGATTCCAGATCGTAAATTAAGACATCAGAATTGGAGAGAGCAGCTGCAAGTTCTTTTCCTGAGGGTGAAATGTCTACAGCATAGCAACCGGAGGGGGTGTCGAAAGAATCCAGCAGGCTCAATTCGGGATAAGCGAATTTCATAATTTTCCCCTTTTTTAAATCAGTGAAAAAGACCAGATCCTTATTAGGGGAGAAATCCATATCACAAAGGGATTGAGCATTGAGGCCTACATAAGATCCTGTTAGCCCATAAAAAGCCTCCGAAACCATTAGAATCAAGGAGTCGTTGTCAAGTATTTGTCTGTCGGAAAGCTCAAGAATTTTCTTCAAAGCCCCTTTGTAGTTTCCGTGTTCAAGAGCTTCATGTGCCTCTGTCTGAATTAGCCGAGTGTTGTCGCAACTCGACAAGAATACAAAGACAAATAAAAATGGAATGGCAATAAACCTATTTAATTTCATAAACAATCTACAATTATTTCAAACCAAATTCCTGTGCTATTTTTGTTGCAAAATTTTGAGTGCTCCTTTTACACATGACTGCATAAACCGAGGAATTGTCGACGCCTTTAATTTCAGCGTTTCCTGCATCTCCGGACTCCTCCACCTCAAAATTAACGTTTTTCCCGGGTAATGAAAAGTGGGCGCTAAAATTCAAGGCAATTCCCAAAAACAGGTTGGAGGAATAAACGTAGTTGTTATAGGAAGAGTTGTGGATCCAGATATCGGGAACATTCTCCTCTATCTCTTGATTTTTCACAGTGTAGTCCACTATCACTAATGGATATTGGTTAGTTGGTTGTTTTATAGAGGGATCAGTGATGTTTGGGGTGTTATCCATTTGGAAAACAATAAACTCCGGAGTCAAAACCTGATTAAAGCCATTTTGGAGGGCGCTCACAATATATTTAATCCATCCGGCAGCCTCTTGTTCAGTGATTTTATCTTTTATTGTGACCATATCGTCGGGCAATTTGAGTTTCTTGCCTCCACTCTCTTTTTGCGTAGAGCGATCTGCCGCAATCATTTCCCACATGTTTCTTACATAGGAGGGATAATCCATATATTCCTTAAGCAAGATATGGGGCTTTCCTTTCACCAAGACTGTTCTTACGCTATTTTGTTTCATGTAGTTTAGCATCGCAACCACAAATTTCACACCCTCTTCAGAGGCAGACTTGGAATGGATAGTTACATATCTATTTATTTCAAGGTCCCAAATTGAGTCGGATAAAGCCTTACATTGTGACATATACTGACCATTGGGGTCTTTTTTAATATAAAGTTCGGTTGCATCAAGGATTGCTAAGACATCTTTGGAATTTCTAAGATAGTTAACCGGCATGAACAAGACTTCGCTGCTGTGCCTTCCATTGGGAAACTTTTCCAAATATCCATCTACAGCGTTATTGAGCATTTCGATGCTCCCTTTTTCATATTGATCTTTAACTTTTGCAAATTCTCTGTTTTCTGCGAAAAAGGGTAAATTGTAGATGATAACAGCTACAACAAGCATAACAATACAACTTCCCCCAATTAAAATATTCCTCTTTATCTCTTTCATTTTCAATCTTCTCACTTCGTTTTTTTCAAAGGAGAAGTCGCTATCCTCCATCAGATGCGATGCATAATTGTCCGGCCAATAATTGAAAACAAAAGAGGCATCCTCCGTTCCTATAGTTCTCTCATGATCAATCTGAAATTGATTTAGAGAAGAATTTTGAGACTCTTTCACCAACCCTTCAGCAACTTGAGCTAACTTTATACAAAAATCCCGGTCATAATCATCCACTCGTGAAGAAAGAGCCATAAATAATGTTTCCCAGTCGGAAACACTTTGGTTAAGACTTAAATTATATTTTTCCAATAAATAAGCAACGGCTCCATCTAGCCGGCCAATCATCCTAAAAGGATCCACATTCATATATTCTCTATGTTTAAGATATATTCAATCATAAAATTATGCTGAAGGGCACCGTTGATTCCGCAGTCGAAACTCTTAATCAATTTCGAGGGTAGGCTCATCTTCATCGCTGCCACCATTTCGTCCGTTCTTGAATAGGCCCACTATTTTTTTCCACATCATGGCGAAAAATCCTATGACGGCAAGGATTATGATTTTTGAGAATTTAGCTAAAACAGCCCATACCCCGGCTTTTGCCAAAACCTTTCCGGCAATTAGACCCCCAATGGTCCATTCGGCCACATGGTCGGTCTTAGGATTAAAATCGGCATAAGTATAACCGGGTTTGAAGTCCACTGAATTGATAATAAAATTGTTGGCTGCCAACAGCTCAGCTTTAGCTTCGGGAGAAGCAACAGCCGTGATTACCACAAATCCCTCTTTCCCCAGGATTCTTACATCGTAGTTCAAAACCTCGGATTGTATCCCTCCGGGTTCTGTGATTCTATAATGTTTAGACCATGCGAGCACTTTTTTATCTTTATCATAAGAAGGTTGCCAACCCCATCCCAATAATTCCCATTTAGTCCCGGAGGGATTCTGATCGCTTTCCTCTTTTACGATCTTCTGCATTTCTTTAAGAAGATCGGAATAATTAATGGAGCTTGCATCCTTGTCAGACACATAACCCGCCGGATCATAAGAAACAACATAGGCTGTCTCAACATTATAATAAACTTCATCGTTTTCCTTCACCAGAGTGCCTAACACGCCATTTAATCGCTCTTCAGGATTGCCCCAATAGTCAACAAGTAGGTGACGCGTATTTTGGGCATTCAAGAATAAGTAACCTTGCGGTACGTTCAAATAGAAATTACCGGTCGGAAGATTTACTATGCCACTTTGGCCCACAAGCTTATCTTCCGAATAAAGTCTCATTTGCTCATAGTCGTCATAAGCGGGATAATTCGCATATTCTTCATATTCAGGGTATGAATTATCTTGGGCTTTTGCAATTCCAAAAGACATTAAGGCCATCAAGGCAATGCTCCAAACTTTTTCCATAGATTTTCTGAACATTATTAAGTGTGGTTTATCTGAGGCTAACAGGTTAAGAATGAGTTAAGGATAAGTCTGCAAATATAGCTATTACCAAGGGGTTTGGCAACTTTTGGCCTGGATAAATGTGTCTCTTTTAGAGCTCCATATCAGTTCTTTACATTTATACCGTAGAAGAGGAAATGGTAAATGAAATTTTTGAAGAATAAATATTGGGGCTTAATCTAAGGCTGCGCATCTCAAAGAGATGTGCAGCCTATCCCTTCGTAAAGGCTGAAAGGATCAAAACTTAGCCTCTTCACGGATGACATTCTTCATTAATTAGACTTGAGTTAGGGGGTGAGTGAACTTTTTAAGAATTTTAAACATTATATTATTGGGGATTGGGAATTAGGGATTAGGAATTTAGTAAAAGGAATTAACAATTAAAAACATAAGGTTATGAAAGTAAGATTTAATAATACTCCGTTGGCAATTTTGGTGTTGATAATCGGAATTGCAGTGGTAGTGGCCGGGATATTGACGATGGCCCTCTACCACGATATGGCTTGGCAAAGCTATGTGATTATCGGTGTGATAATGCTATGCGCGATTTGGGCAATGCTGAATATTCCATTGAAAATCACGATGAAAGATAAATAAAAAACGTATCCCCGCTCCAAGGTGCATTGGAGAAATAAGGTTTTCACCCCGGGCTACAGGACCTCGTCGAGTCCTTAACCCGGGGTTTCGAAAACTTAGGTCTCTCCCAACCGCTTTTGTTATTTACCGGTTAGGAGACCTTGAAGATCATTGAGCATGTTTAGGGCTTGGAGTGGGGTGAGGCGTTCCACATCGATGTCGAGGAGACGGTCTCGGATTTGAGAAAGCAAAGGATCGTCGAGTTGGAAGAAACTCATCTGCATGGCGTCGGCCTGGGGTTTGATGTGGGATGTGTCTTTTTTTGCCACCTGAGTCTCAGGGGAGGCTGAGCCTCGGGCTCCCTCTTCAAGCTGACGGAGCACAGTCTCCGCTCGTTTCACGATAGAGCGAGGCATTCCGGCGAGCCGTGCCACATGGATGCCGAAACTATGTTCAGAGCCCCCCTTTTCAAGTTTTCGCATAAACATCACTTTCCCGTCGATTTCCCTGACGGAGACGTTATAATTTGCGACTCTTGGGAATTTGCCCTCCATGTCATTAAGCTCATGATAGTGGGTAGCGAAGAGAGTTTTCGGGGCAACACGGCCGTTGTCGTGGATATGCTCTACGATCGACCATGCGATAGAGATGCCGTCGTAGGTGGAAGTGCCGCGTCCGAGTTCATCGAAGAGAATGAGCGATCGGTCGCTCATATTGTTGAGGATTGAGGCAGCCTCATTCATCTCCACCATGAAAGTTGACTCTCCTGAAGAAATATTGTCGCTGGCACCTACCCTGGTGAAGATTTTATCCACTATTCCGATATGAGCCGCTTTAGCGGGAACGAAACTCCCCACTTGGGCTAGGAGGGTTATAAGAGCTGTCTGGCGTAGGAGAGCTGATTTGCCGCTCATGTTGGGCCCGGTGATCATCATGACCTGGCAGCCTTTGCGGGATGCTTCGTCGGCCGAAGAATCGAGAGTTAGAGAATTGGAAATGTAAGACTCTCCGGGAGGAAGAGTGCGTTCAATCACCGGATGTCGCCCCTCTGTTATTTCCAATAAAGTAGATTCGTCGACTGTAGGTCTTACATATTCATAATCTGCAGCCATGTCGGCAAACCCGATAAGACAGTCGGCCACTGCCACAGTATGTGAATTTGAATTGATGTCGTGGAAACGGGTTGATATTTTTCCGATGAGTTCCTTAAAGATACGGTCTTCAATCTGAGCTATTTTCTCGTCCGCCCCTAGGATACGTTCCTCAAGGTCCTTGAGTTCGGGGGTGACATACCTTTCGGCATTCACAAGAGTCTGCTTGCGGATCCAATGCGGTGGCACCTTTTCCTTATGGGTGTTTCTGACCTCCAGATAATATCCGAAAACATTATTGTAACTTATCTTCAGAGAGGTTATGCCTGTGGCGACAGTCTCACGGTTTTGGATATCCATTATTGCGTCGCGGCTGTGGTCGCGGAGTTGTCGGAGTTCGTCGAGTTCGGGGTCGACGCCAGATTTTATCACATCTGTTTTCCCGAAACTGTTGCCTGTATCGGGATTTATTGTAGAGTTGATCCAAACGGCCACATCTATAATATCGGGCATTTTTGCAGCGAGTTCGGCCGTAGCGTCGCCCGGTGTGGCAGCTAATATTTTCTTGAGTTCGGTGGCCCCTTTGACACTTTCTGCCAGTTGAAGCATCTCGCGAGGCAGGATTTTAGCGGAGGCGACCCTCCCGGTGAGCCGTTCCATATCGCCCACCTTTTTTATGGCCTTTCTTGCATCTTCACGGTCGCGGCTGTTGTTGACGAAGATTTCGACCACGTCGAGACGTCGGTTGATATCTCGGGGGTCGAGGAGAGGGAACTGTAGCCAGTTTTTAAGACGTCTGCTCCCCATGGGAGAGAGAGTGCGGTCTACAATATCTAGTAGGCTTTTCCCGTCTTGAGACAGGGGATAAATAATTTCGAGATTCCTAACTGTGAAGGGATCAAGATGCATCACCCTGGTGTTGTCGAGTCGCCCCAGAGAGGTGATATGCTGCAGACCCGTATGGCCTGTGAGGTCTAGATAATGAAGAATGCTTCCTGCTGCGATGATAGCCAAAGGCATGTGGGCCACACCGAACCCTTTGAGCGAAGAAGTGGAAAACTGTTTAAGGAGTCGTTCTTCGCCGGCCTGAGAACTATAGACCCAATCGTCGAGTTCGAAGATGCTTCCTTTATATGAAAAATTTTCCGAGAAATGGTCGCGTGTGCCTCTCATTCTGAGCACTTCCTTAGGTGTGATTTTGCCCAGGAGACGGTCGATAGCCTCGAAAGATCCTTCGGCGCAGAGGAATTCTCCGGTGGAAATATCGAGGAAGGCTGCTCCGGCCCTGTTTTTATCACAAAAGATAGCTCCGAGAAAATTGTTTTCCTTGCTCTGAAGTGCGCCGGGGGAGGTGTTGACCCCGGGAGTGATCATCTCGGTGATGCCTCGTTTCACGAGTTTCTTTGTAAGCTTGGGGTCTTCGAGTTGTTCGCATATAGCCACCCTCCGTCCTGCCCTCACGAGTTTAGGAAGATAGGAGTCTAGGGCATGATGCGGAAAGCCGGCAAGCTCTACGCTCTGCGCCTTTCCATTTGCCCTTCGTGTCAGAGTAATTCCGAGAATTTCGCTGGCGGCGATTGCATCCTCGCTAAACGTCTCATAGAAATCGCCCACCCTGAAAAGAAGGATGGCATCGGGATGTTTTCTTTTCATCTCCAGATATTGGAGCATGAGGGGCGTTTCAGCGATCTTGGCCATAGGTTTTTTAATTATTTAAAGACTTAACTGCCGAGGCCGAATATGCTCATGGTCCAGGTGGAAGTAGAGACGTAGATTAAGAGACCGATAACGTCGTTGGTGATCTGAATGAAAGGGCCTGTGGCGAGAGCCGGGTTGATATTTAGCCGTTCAAGGGTTAAAGGTACGAGGGTGCCGAAAACGGTAGCGAAAATCACCACTGCGAAGAGAGAGATGGCAACTGCCACCGAGACGGTCCATTTTACGCCTGCGGGCTGTGTCAGTATGATATAAAGGAAAACCACTCCTGAAATCACTACGGCGTTCATAAGAGCCACGAGGAATTCCCGGCCAATTTGATTTAGCGAGTTTTTGAGATCTAGGCGTCCGTTAGCCAGACCTTGCACCACTATGGCGGATGCCTGGACACCTACGTTTCCCCCGGTGCCTCCGATCAGAGGGATAAATATGGCCAGAGCTGTGATAGCCGCAATCTGGGCCTCGAAGTTTCCTAAAATCAAAGAATTGATAATTCCGCCGACAATTCCTATCAATAGCCAGGGGATTCTTGCTTTTGTCTGGGCGAAAACCGAGTCTGACACATCCACGTCGGAGGCGATACCGGATGCGAGCTGGAAATCGCGTTCGCTCTGTTCCCTGACCTCGTCCATGACGTCGTCGACAGTGATCTGGCCCACGAGGCGCCCGATGCTGTCGATTACGGGCATCGCCACAAGGTCGTATTTTTCAAAGTCGAGAGCCACCTCATCGATGGGAGTGTCTGTGCGGACAGAATGAGGGTCGGAATCCATAACGTGTTTGATTTTCGACACGGATGGATGAGTGATCATCTTCTGGAGGGGGAGCACCCCTTCAAGCCTGTTGTCGTCGTCGACGACGTAGACATTATAAATATCATCGAGGTCTTCGGCCTGCCGGCGCATTTCTTTCAGGCAGTCGGGCATTGAGAGGTTTTCGTTGACCACGATCATCTCGGTGCCCATCAGACCTCCGGCTGTGTCTTCGTCATATTGGAGAAGGTCTACGATATCGCCGGCTTGCTCCATGTCGTCGATATGCTGGATGACCTCCTCGCGGTCTTCCTCGTCGAGTTCCTGGATAAGGTCTACAGCGTCGTCGGTGTCGAGAAGGTCGATGAAATGACCAATCTGCTCGGGTTCCATACCTTCGAGCAGCTTCTTACGGTCGTCTTCATCGAGCTCCATAAGGACGTCGGCCTTCTTCTCATTGTCGTCGATGAGATCGAAGAGCCATTCTGCCTCCCGGAGATTAAGCTTTCGGAAGAGTTCGGCGATGTCGGCTGCATGAAGTTCGCTGACTTCACGTCCGGCTGCCTCGCTGTCGCCATTTTCCACGAGCTTCTCGATTTGTTCTATGTCTGCGTCGCTGAAATCTTTCATCCGGAGGCAAAGTTAATTAAAAAATGGCAATAAGAGAGGCTAAGGTTCCGTTTAATAGATGGCCCTTTTTGTGGAGGGTAAGTGTTTTTAGACGTGAATAAAATAAGCGGCAACCTATCCACCCGACGGGGGTTGGGCCAGGGGATGGGCGTTAGTGTCCTTCTCCTTCTCTTTCTATTGCTTTCAGCCTGCTCCGCAAAGAAAAACACACCGGCCACTCGTCAATGGCAGGCCTTCAATACGCGCTATAACGTCTATTTCAACGGAGCTGAACACTACAAAGAAACCCTTTCCGAACTTGAACGCACCTACGAAGACGACTATACCCGCCAGCTTCTGATGCATCCTGTGGAGGCAAAGGAGGAGCCTAAGCTGCCACAACCCTCGGGGGACTTCACGCGCACAATCGAGAAGATGCAGAAGGCCATCCAGCTCCATTCCATCACCAAAAAGCCGGCTCGACGCAACTCTTCGGCCAAGGAGAAAGCCTTTCGGGCTCGCGAAGAGTTCAATCCCTTCCTCCATAACGCATGGCTCATGATGGGGCGGGGGCAATATTACAATGGCGACTTTCTGGGAGCAGCTTCAACATTCCTTTATATATCCAAACATTTCACTTGGCTTCCGGAGGTGGTCACCGAGGCGAGGCTATGGCAGGCCAGGGCCTATTGTGCGCTCAACTGGAGCTATGAGGCCGAGAATGTGTTGCATTTAGTGAAGGAAAAAGACCTGACCAGCAAAAGCCTTCGCTTCCTCTATAACTTTGTGGAGGCCGATTTCCTAATAAGAAACGGGCAACCTGAAGCCGCTATCCCCCATCTGACAATGGCTGCCAAGGGCTCTTCGGGTTCGCAGAAAACCAGATTGTGGTTTCTATTAGGGCAGCTTTATGAAAATTTAGGGCAGAAACAAAATGCCTATATGGCTTTCAAGAAAGCCGAAGGGGGCCCCGCTACGCCTTACCGCACCAAATTCAATGCACGCATCAAACAAAGCGAAGTCTTCACAGGAAGCGACATCCGAAAGGAGGTGAATTCCCTGAAGGCCATGACGCGATATGCCCGAAACCACGAGTTTCTCGACCAGATTTATTATGCCATCGGCAATCTATATCTTTCACGTAAAGATACCGTTGCAGCCATCGAAAACTATAGCTTGGCTGTTAAGAAATCGCAGCGACAGGGTATAGATATGGGAATGGCGCAATTGGCTTTAGGCAATATTTATTTCGCCCAAAGGAAATATGTGGAGGCCCAACCATGTTATTCGGAGGCAATCCCTTTTCTTACTGAGACCTATCCCGACTATAAGGTGTTGAAACGGCGAAGCGACGTGCTCGACGAGTTGGCTGTCTATGCCGGTAATGTAGAGCTTCAAGACTCCTTGATAGCTCTCTCGAAGCTTACGCCGGAGGAACAGGAGGAGGTGGCCAAACGCCTTGTTGCCGAGCTGGAGCGTCAAGAGAAGCTTGCCAAGGAGGAGGCGGACCGAGAGGCCTATCTGGCTCAACAACAACAAAACGGGATGATCAACGACAACTCGGCGGCCATCCCGGGCTTCCAGATGAACGGCGACAACAGCTGGTATTTCTATAACACTTACACCAAAAATGCGGGTAAGACACAATTCCAACGTAAATGGGGTTCGCGTCGCCTCGAAGACGACTGGCGTCGCCGCAATAAGACCACCTTCAGTTTCGAAGAGCCAGAAGACGAAGAAACGGAGGATGAGGAGGCTTTAGAGATGGTGGCTGCCAATGATTCCGTGGCTCAGCCTGATGCCGACCTTCTCAAGAGGGAGAGCGACCCCCACTATGTGGAATATTATCTTAAGCAGATTCCCAAAACCGAGGAAGATCTGGAGGTGGCCAATGAGGTTATACAAGAGGGTCTCTACAATATGGGCCTCATTCTCAAAGACAAGCTTGAAGACTATGGGGCAGCCCGCTATGAGTTTACCCGGCTCGAAGATCGCTATCCTGACAATGTCTACAGTCTGGAGGTCTACTATAACCTTTATCTGATGGCCGCCCGCGAAGACAACAAAGCCTTGGCCGAGGAGTGGCGCCAAAAAATTCTCACACGTTTCCCTGAGTCCAATTATGGCCTGGCTATGCGCGACCCGAATTATTTCGAGCATCTTCGCCAGATGCATCAGTTGCAGGAGGGAATGTATGACAAAGCCTACACGGCATATTTAGACAACAACAATTCCGTGGTTCATTCCCTGACGCAGGAAATGGAGGATACCTATCCATTATCGCCCATACTCTCTAAATTTGTGTTTATCGACGGACTTTCCTATTTCACAGAGGGCGACAATGAGAAATTTCAGGAACGTCTCACCGAATTGCTTCAGAAATGGCCCGACACCGACATGACCGACATGGCGTCGGCTATACTTAAGGGACTGAAGGGAGGACGCACACTCTATTCCTCCGGAGAGAATTCTCGTGGAATGATTTGGCAGACACGGCTCACTGAGGGTCAGGAAGAAACCCTTGAGGCCGACGGGCTTCCGGCACGCTTTGAACGCGACCCGGATGCACCCCAATATCTTGTGCTCGCCTTCCCTAGGGATTCAATCAACCCCAACTTAGTGCTCTATGAAGTGGCCCGATTCAATTTCTCTTCGTTTATTGTAAAGGATTTTGACCTCGAGCAAATGAGTTTCTCCAACATCGGGCTACTGATAGTCAAAGGATTTTCCAATCTTAAAGAACTGGAGCATTACCGGACCGTTATGGAGAATTCGGATCTCGACCTGCCGTCGGAAGTTATGCCCATTATGATCAGCAAGGCGAATTTCGAGCTTCTGCTGCGCGAGGGTCGCACTTTTGAGGAATATTTCCGATTCCGGGAGGAGGATGCTGCCGAGCAGGTTGAGGCTGAAGTGATGGAAGGTATGGACCTTGAGCCTGCGGAAGACGAAGGTGAAATGGATCAAGAAGAGGGTGAAAATATTGAGGAGGGAGGCCATCAGACAGAAGAAGAGGGGGGAGACTATGAGAAAGAAGCCGAGGAGAAAGGCGTAGCGCATGATGAGGAGGATATAAAGAGCGGCCCTGAAGGAGATGAAGAAATTGAAGGGGAAACCGGGGATAATACCGGGGATAATGAATTTTAGGGCTACTTTTTTTGTTGAAATTTGGAAAATTAAGGAAATAGCCTTACCTTTGCACCGCAAAAGTAAGCGATTGGCCCATTCGTCTATCGGTTAGGACGAGAGATTTTCATTCTCTAAAGAGCAGT
>JAFLTU010000080.1 GCA_022509125.1 Muribaculaceae bacterium
GCGACCACACGCCCCCCAGACGCGTACTCTAAACCGGGCTGAGCTACACCCCGCTGTTTTTGCTCTGCAAAGTTATAAATTTATTCCCAACCTTGCAAGATTTTATTAAAAATATCTACTCCTATTGTCGGTTTTATTCCTTTTTTTTAGTTTTGCAAGGTGGTTAAGCTTCGCAAGTTGCCGAATATTCCGGCTGTTATGAGTCTCTGGATTTGCCTCTTGTTTTTAGGAGGTTTGAAGGCCCATTCCCAGGCCACTCCAGACCTCACAGACTTACGGACCCAGGAGCCTGCAATCATTGTCGAACAGGCGCAAGAGCCGGAAACCACACAGGATGTTGAGGAGATCGAGGTATTTGAATTCCCCACGGTCGCACCTTCAGGTATGCAGGCTCCGGCCGGCCTGACTTTAAAGTCGGATATCCTACCCTGGGGCCTGGCGATTCCAAATATCGGAGCCGAATATTCCTTCGCAAACAACTGGTCGATAGCCCTCAACGTCTTATTCTGTCCTTGGAAAATTTCCGACAAGTTTTCTGTCAAGACAGTGGCGATTCTTCCCGAGGGGCGTTGGTGGCTCAAGAACAACCGGAAGGGCTCTTTTTTCAATCTCCACCTGAACCTGGCTTGGTTTAACGTCAGAAGCGGCCACTATCGTTATCAGGACACCTCCCGACCCCTTCTTGGTGCAGGCATTGGATATGGCTATCGTCTTGAATTCAATAATCGCTGGGGCATAGAATTTGAAATCGGAGCCGGAGTTGCCAACATGAAATACTCGCGTTATCATAACGTTTTTAACGGAGCCCTCATTGACTCCCGGGTTTCAACATATTGGGGACTCGACCGGGCCTCCATCACATTCGTCTATTATCTGTGCGACTTATGAAATACCCGGAGATAAAAATTCACGTCGGTCTCGTGGGTGTCCTCTTAGGGGCATCGCTTTTCACAGGATGTATTCATGAGTATCCATTCGCCACTCAGGTGCCCGCCACTCCCTCCGGCAACGATCCCACGGCTGTCAGCACATATATAGAGGTAGACTATGATCTCCAATGGGAAAACATTCTCCATCATATCGATTTCTCCACTCGCAGCGACGATCAGACCCCACATCGCTTTATGGTAGAGGTAAGGGAAAACGGGGAATCGGTCGTGAGTGACATCCATTACCTTTCCGACTCGGAATTTTCCTCCGGACATCTTCGCAGGCGTCTTTCCGCAATTCTGGCAAACAAGGTCTATGAAATCGCCGTGTGGTATGACATGCGCTCTTCGTCAGGAGATTTTTCCTATGAGGGTAAAGATCTTCGCACCATCACTCTCCTCGATTATTCGTCGACCGACGTCGAGACCCGAAGATGTGGCATGGCTTATGATTTTCTCGACCTTCGCGATATTAAGGCTCCGGAAGAAAACCGGAATGGAGAAACCCTGACTTACACAAAAACCCTGAATCTCCAACATCCGGGAGCTCGCTTCGAGATTGTTGCCACCGACGTGCAGCAGTTTATCGCAGACCATAAGGAAGACCTCAATCAGGGCGACTCTTTTTCTGTGGAAGTCTCGCTTTCAAAAGGTGCCTATGATGCTTTCAACGTCTTCACCTCTACTCCCTTAAGGACCCTCGAGGCCCTTAACCTTTCAGGACATATGCGTCTCCCGTTTGCTGAATATGAATCTCTAAAAATAGCCGAAGGGTTCTTTTTCTGCCATGAAGAAGAGGAGGTCACTGCTCGTATCACGATAATCAACTCCTCCCTTGTGGCCATCTCTCAGACCGATTATTTCACATTTCCTGCCCGACGCGGGTTTATCACTACAATTGAAGGGGATTTCCTAACTCATCCCCTCGACGGAATCTTCCAAGTCAATAGTCTCTGGGACGGCGAAATAGAATTCTTCCTTCCCTGAAAAAATAATTTCCATTTAGGCTGTTGGGAATTCTTTTTAGTATCTTTAAAATAGAAACGGGAGCTTAAGGATTTCTCCTGCAGCCCCCGCAACATCAAGGTTACGAAAAGGTTATCTCTTTCTGGAGCCTCACCGTCGGGCCCCTTATCTCCTTGCTGCGCTGATTTCTATAAATTTCCCGGCCGGCTAAAGATTTCTGACTCTTCTTAAGGCCGGCCGGGATGATTTTTCTCTTTTCATAACTCAGACAAAAACTCTTCACTTCCTGCTTCTTGGCATCCGCCTGCTGAATCCTCGTGCACTTGGGCATCCGAGGGAATTCGACGTGCTCTCGTTGCTTGCCGGTGAAAATCCTTTCTTTACCATGCTTGGCATCCACTTCTTGAAATCCCCGTGCTCTTAGGCATCCGGCTTGACTCCTGTGTGCTCTCGCTTTGTGGTTCGGAACATCCTTGTCACGTAATTATAACCCCGGAAAGCTTAATTAGGTTCACGAAAAAAGTTATTTTTTTCAAAAAAAATTTTAGGCCTCCTATATATATTTAAAATTATAGAGGGGGAAAGTCACTCCACAAAAGAATTTTACTTAATTTTGGTAGTCATAACAATTCTCGAAAAATTTTTTAAATGGGCCAAGGCCCGTAAAGCATAAGATTATGGATAGATATAGACCAGTGTTGCAGGAGAGCAACGTTCCGACCGATAAAGGTCAAATCGAGGCCGACCTCGAAAAAATAAAGGAGAAGGCTACCTCCTTGGCCTCTCCCGAAGTCTATGCTCAGATATTTAATTGCATCGACCTGACTACTCTTAACACTACCGACTCTCAATCCAGCGTGGCAGGATTTATCCAGAGGGTCAATGATTTCGACAATGAATATCCTCAATATCCCAATGTAGCGGCCGTCTGTGTGTACAGCAATTTCTCCGGCCTTGTAAGATCAGCTCTTGAGGTCAGCGACGTAAAGATTGCGGTTGTGGCCGGAGGATTCCCTTCGGGACAGACTTTCACAGAGGTGAAGGTGGCAGATGTGGCCCTGGCTGTGGCTGAGGGTGCAAACGAGGTGGATGTGGTCATGAATCTCGGCATGTTGCGCGACGAACATTATGAGGAGCTCTGCGACGAACTCATCGAAGTGAAGCATGCGGCCAAAGATGCGGCCATGAAGGTGATTATAGAATCCGGAGCCCTTCGCGAGCCTCGGCAAATTCGGGATGCAAGCATCCTGGCGATGTATAGCGACGCTGACTTCATCAAGACTTCCACAGGAAAGGGCTACGACGGAGCAAGCCCCGAAGCTGCCTATGTGATGTGTCGGGCCATCAAAGAATATCATGAAAAGACAGGACGCAAGGTAGGCTTCAAGGCAGCCGGCGGCGTCAGAAGTTACGAGGATGCCCTCCTATATTATGCCATTGTAAAGGAAGTTTTGGGCGATGAATGGCTCTCCAACGAATATTTCCGCATCGGGGCCAGCAGTCTTGCCAATGCCATATTGGCAAAGATGATCGACGAGGCTGAGGTGAAATATTTCTGATTTTCCTCTAACTTTTAAATCAGAGTTAAGCTCAAGAAAGGTCTGTCGAAAGATTTTTTAACAGAAATTAAACAGAATTTTTCAAACTTGCCAAGAGCCTGATATTCAGCCCTTGGCAAGTTTTTATCAAAGAAGGGTTAAGGATAAAAGTGATAAATTTCTTCAAAGATTTGGAATATTTGCGGAATTGATGTAATTTTGCAATGGGTGAGTCCTGCACGACTTGCTCCCTGTGAATCCCCCAGATCTTGACCGAAGCAAGGGTAATAGGTTGAGCTGTGCGATGTAGATCGCTCTCCCA
>JAFLTU010000081.1 GCA_022509125.1 Muribaculaceae bacterium
TTGTTTTTAAAGTCGGGCTCCAACTTCTTCAATTCTTGCTCATCTTCGGGCCAGTCGGGGAATTCAGCATGAATGGCGACCCAACTTTTTTCAAGTTTATCCAATTCCGACTTAATAGTTTCCAGATTTGATTTGAGGGTTTCCAAATTACCGTTATTCTTGGCCTGATTGGAAGTCAGCGTCTCTTTTTCGTTATTGAGATTTTTAAGCTTGGCCTCTTTTTCATCTATAAGGTTTTTCATATCGTCCAATACAGGGGCGACGGTCTCAGGGTTAGCGTAGGGATGATGAGTGGCTCCACAAAGCGGACAAGGTTCCCCATCCGAGAGGTCAGCACGGTGTCGCTCCCATTTCTCGCTGTTCATCAGCGTGTAAACCTTGTTTAGGGCAGAGAGTTCGTCAGTGAGTTTTTGGATATCCAACCCTTTAAGTTTTTCGGCAATTTTTTCATTTTCCTCCAAAAGTTTCTTTTGGGTGGAGATGTTATTCTCTTTATCCGCATTTTTAGCCTTCAGTCCGGCCTGAATATTAATGCCTTCTTTGAGGATTGTGAAGGTTCTGTCGGCTTTAGATTTTTCCTCTTGGAGCTTAACCAAATCAAACTTCTTGAACTCGGTGTTTTTCTTGTTGTAATCCGCTATTTTCTTATCGACCTTTTCTTTTAATTTCTCTTTTTCCTTCTGAATGGATTTCTTCAGCTCCTGAAAATCTTGCTGTAATTTTTTCTCATCGGTCTGAGCTTTTTTAATGTCATTCTTATTATCGTCAAGAGCCTTGGCTGCTGAAGTTTTAGCCGTTTGGGCAGAATTTTTCGCTGCGGTCTTTTCTTGCAGAGATTTCTTTAATTCCTCTAATTTGGTTTTAATTTCCCGTGCTTTCAAGATGTGAGGTTTATTAACCTCCAAATTTTGGTCAGCTTTTTTAGTTTCGTCTTGCAGTTTCAAGAAATTTTCCTCCAAGGTCTGTAGTTCAGAGTTTTTTCCATTGATTTTGAGGTCAAGATCTTTTAATATACTGTCAAGTTTTTCAATATTAGTTTCAGCTGTCTTCATTTCCCCATACAATACGATTGCCGGGAAAGTCTCTTCATGAAGTTTAAGCCGAAAAGCCTCCTCTATGGTTTCTTCAATGGTTTTTTCTACATCCGTGAGGGCCTTCTCGTTTTCGGCTATTTTTTTTAGGAGTGTGGCATCGGCATCATACCAAGCGATTCCTGCATTTACTTTTGCAAGGTCTTCTTCCATTTTCGTGCGGGCATCTTCTAGCTCTTGGATGCGGAGCTTCAAGGCTTCCAGTTTCTCAGGGGACAAAATAGCCTCCTCTTTTTCTGAAATTTGCGCGGCCACAAAATTGAAAGCCTGAACAGCCTCATCTTTCTTCTGCTTGATTTTAGAGCTTATGCCCTTATACATATCCTCACAGCCCACTATTTTTTCAAGCAGTTCATATCGTTCGTCTTCCTTTGCTTTGATGAAACTTGAGAAAGATCCCTGGGCAATGAGCACAGTCCGCAGGAACTGGTCGTAGTCCAAGCCGATTATCTGAGGTATGAGGTTCCAATCAATCTCTTCCTCATATTGATGGCCGTCTTTCACAGATAATTTGAAAAGGGTGGTTACAGGTTCGGCAAAATTTTTTGTGCCCTTGGAGGTGGACCATTCTGCCCTGTAGATGCAACCATTGTTTGCCAGGAACGTCAGTTTGCTGTAACCCTTTTTCTTACCACGGGTTATGATATTCCGGCAGTCGGTGGGAGCCAATGTGTTTTTGGTGGTTTCCTCTGTTTCTCCATAGATGGTGATATGTTGTTTCCTGTCGTTCTTTTTGCGAGGATAACGTGGCGCCCGGTTATAAAGGGCCAGACAAATTGCGTCAAGAATGGTGGATTTCCCGCTACCTGTCACACCCACGATACTGAAAATGTTGGAGTCTTTGAGGGCACCTTTT
Organism: Muribaculaceae bacterium; assembly: GCA_022509125.1. Lineage (GTDB taxonomy): Bacteria > Bacteroidota > Bacteroidia > Bacteroidales > Muribaculaceae > Lepagella. The sequence continues at coordinate 1,948 of JAFLTU010000081.1, forward strand.
TCAAAATTGATTATCTCGCCTCCGTCACGGTCCAAAGAGGCAAGATTAAGCATTTCGAGTTTTATTATCTTCATATCAAATCAAATAACTTTCCAAAATAATTCTTCCAAAGATATAATTGCAAAGAGGGGCGATCGATTATTCCTCCTCGTTCAAGGATTTCAACAGGTCATCAAGCATCTCTTCTTGTCGGGGACTCATCTCTCTTTTATGGATTATGAGAAATGTTTCCTTCAAGGTTTCCAATGGGTCGCGTGCGAGGACATCCTCGATGTTATTTATCTTATGGTCTGAAGTGAATTCGGAGATATCGATCAAAGGAACTATTTTTTGGATCTTACAGAGCACCACGTCTTTAAATCTCAAGAGATCTTCGAGTTCCTTAATCTCATCATTATTCACTTTTTCTTGTTTCACTTTCAAGAGTAGATAACAGAATTTGTCTGTCAGTTTACCGTCGGCATCTCTTTGGGGCAACTTATTAATCAATTTTTTCAATTCTGAATGAGAGCATCCCTCCTCATTTTCAGGGAGGACCTTGAGTTCATGTTGCGGGTGGTATTCCAGGAACTCAGACTTGGGTTTCCGGTTTTCAGAGAGGGTAACGATGTCGACACCGTGACGATAACCTATCTCGGCAAAAGACATCGGCAGAACGCTGCCGGAGTATCTGGCCCAATCGGTGTTCCAGATATGCTGGCGCTTGTGAATGTGTCCGCTTGTGAAATAATGCGGGTGGTCATTCCATCCTTCCAGGTTCACCTCTTCCTGACCCCCGATCATAATTTTCTCGCTTGCGTCTTTGGCGGCGATTTCGGAACCTTTGGCATACATATGTGCCATCATCACTAACTGATGGTCGGGAAAAAGTTCACGGCCTCTTTGAGTGAGATTTCTTAGAAAATCGTTCACACCCTCCGAGTAGCTGTTTCCGTCTATCTTGTCGCTCCTCAAGAAAGGCACTACAAGAACAGCTACCTTCACCCCGTCTTTGCCAGTCAAAGGGATTATGAGGTCGTCATACTCAGTCACCCATTTGTTGCCATCTTCATGAGTCACATATTTTCTGGTCACATTGCCTCGTATCTCTACATTATGACGGGAGAGCAACGCCTTCGGAGCCTCAAGACGGAAGGCGGAGTCATGGTTTCCAGCGCTTATAATGATTTTCATGTCGGGGGCTATCTGAGTGGCATCGGCTATGAATTCATAATACACTTCCTGAGCTGCCGCAGATGGATTGGCCGTGTCGAAAACATCTCCTGCCACGAGCAGAGCCTCGGGTTGGTGTATACGTATCTGCTCCAAGAGCCATTCAAAAAAATGTTTGTGTTCGGGCAAACGATCGTTGCCATGGAAAAGATTGCCGATATGCCAATCTCCGGT
>JAFLTU010000009.1 GCA_022509125.1 Muribaculaceae bacterium
ATTAGGACCATCAATGTATTCCGATGTGTTTCGTGATGCATTGGAAAAAAGGGATACGTAGTGATTACGCATCCCTTTTTTTCATATTTCCCGTCCCTCTTCTCCCCGAAGAGTATCAATTCTCTTCTTCAAGGAGACAGAACCGGGAGATCGGTTTCAATTTTTTAGTTTTTCGGAGGCTACCTTGATCCTGGACATAGCTTCTCGGATGTTAGCCTCGGAGGTGGCGTAGCTGAGACGCATATAGCCCGGGGCACAAAAGGCCTCACCATCCACACAGGCTACATGGGCCTCTTGAAGGAGATACATTACATAATCCCCGCTTGTCTTGATTTCATAGTCCCCATAGCGCTTACCGATAAAAGAAGTGACATCAGGGAATAGATAGAATGCCCCCTGGGGCTTGTTGACTTTCCAACCCTCCACCTCTTTGGCGAGATCAACTATTAGGTCTCGGCGGCGTTCGAAGGCTTTGCGCATTTCTTCGACACAATCCTGAGGCCCTTCATAGGCTGCCTCAGCTGCCTTCTGGGCTATCGAAGAGGCTCCCGAGGTGTATTGACCTTGTAGTTTGGTGCATGCCTTTGCTATTTCCAATGGTCCGGCAAGGTAGCCCACGCGCCAGCCCGTCATCGCATAGGCCTTAGAAACTCCGTTGATGATTACTGTGCGGTCTTTCATCCAATCAAAGTCGGCTATCGATGTCACGCCGCCCACAAAATTGATATGCTCATAAATCTCGTCGCTCATCACGATGATGTCGGGATATTTTTTGAGCACTTCTGCCAATCCCTTGAGTTCATCCTTTGTATAGACCGATCCGGTGGGATTACAGGGGGAATTGAGCAATAGCAGCTTGGTCTTTGGTGTGATGGCTGCCTCAAGCTGGGCTGGGGTAATCTTGAAATCATTTTCGAGACCCGCCTCCACGAGAACTGATTTTCCCTCCGCAAGTTTCACCATCTCCACATAGCTGACCCATGCCGGAGTGGGAATGATCACCTCTTCTCCGGGATTCACTACTGAGAGAACCACATTGGCCAGTTCTTGCTTGGCCCCGTTTCCAACCACAATCTGCTCTGGCTTATAATCCAGACCGTTCTCTCTCTTAATTTTTTCGCAGACCGCCTGCCTCAGCGACAGATAGCCGGCCACGGGACTATAGCGTGAGAAATTGTCATCGATGGCCCGTTTGGCCGCCGCTTTTATAAAGTCGGGGGTATCGAAATCCGGCTCACCCACCGACATGTTAATCACATCTATTCCGGCCGATTTTAATTCCGCACTCTTCTGCGACATAGCCAATGTGGCCGACGGCGCAAGATTTTTGATTCTTTCCGATATTTTCATCATCTCTGTTTCTCAGCTTTACATCCCCAATTTCCCGAAGGCTTCCCTTTCAGGTGAAGTCTTTTGTCGTGGGTGAACTTACTCAAATAGAAAGCCTTCTCAACACATTCATCAGCTCCCGATCGATGGGCTTATCATTCTTGATGGCCTTGGTGAAAGGCACATACACGATCTCATCGTTCTTGATGCCTACCATCACGTTTCTTTGGTCGTCAAGGAGAGCATCCACAGCTGCAGCTCCCATTCTCGAGGCCAATATGCGGTCGTAGGCCGTCGGTGAGCCGCCTCGCTGCAAGTGCCCCAGGATAGAAACCCTCACGTCATAGTCCGGATATTGGTCCTTAACTCTTTGGGCAAGGGCAAGTGCGCCGCCAGTCTGGGGAGATTCGGCTACGAGCACAATCGAAGAGTTTTTAGACTTACGGAACCCATTGGCTATTAGTTCGTCGAGTTGCTCAACTTGTGTGGCGATTTCCGGGATAATGGCGGCCTCTGCGCCTGAGGCGATTGCTCCGTTGAGGGCCAGGAAACCTGCGTCGCGGCCCATCACCTCTATGAAGAAGAGTCGCTCGTGAGAGGTGGCAGTGTCGCGGATTTTATCGACGCAGTCCATTATAGTGTTGAGCGCTGTGTCGTAGCCGATGGTGGAGTCGGTGCCATAAAGGTCGTTGTCGATCGTGCCAGGAAGCCCCACAACCTGGAAATTGAATTCATTGGCGAAAATCCTGGCTCCCGTCAAAGAGCCGTCGCCTCCGATCACAACTAAGGAATCGATGCCTCGGCGTTGCAGCACATCGAAGGCGCATTGACGTCCCTCCGGAGTGGTGAACTCCTTACAGCGGGCCGTCTTCAAAATTGTACCCCCGCGCTGAATGATATTCGATACATTTTGCGTTGAAAATTCCTCGATTTCATCGGTGATTAAACCTCTGTAGCCACGCATGATGCCAAAAACCTTGAACCCTGCTACAATTGCTGCGCGAGTAACCGCTCTGATCGCGGCGTTCATTCCCGGGGCATCTCCTCCTGAGGTGAGAATCCCCACTGCTCTCTGTTTGCTCATATAGTCGATTTTTCCTTGAATGGCGATTAATCGCCCGATTTCTACAAAAATATTGGCAACAAACTCTTATCGTTTTCTTGACTTGGGAGTGAGATTCGCGGAAAACCGAATCGTTCTCCTATGACAATCTGCACAAATTTAAATATTTTTGGGTCTACTGACAAAAAAAATGTCTATATTTGCGTTACCATGCAAAACGAGCCAAAGGAAAAAAGGGGCCGCATTGCGGCTGTGGGCACTTTCGACGGGGTCCATCTTGGCCATAAATCTGTCTTGAATCTCCTGAAGTCTCAAGGGCTTCAGAGGCAACTTGAGCCCGTGGCCTTCACATTTCGTCGGCATCCCCTTTGTCTGATAAATCCCGCTAATGAGCCCCCTGAGCTCACTCCATTATGGAAAAAGAAGAAGCTCCTCGACGAGGCCGGTGTCTCACCTATTGTCTTGGATTTCGACGAGGCCTTGAGAGCCACTTCCGCCCTCCAATGGATGGAGCGCCTAGTCAATGAATTCGGAGTGAAGGTCCTGGTGGTGGGCTACGACCACACGTTCGGCTCCGACGGCATCAATATGTCGGTGGAAGACTACCGAAACTTGGGCCGTAGCATCGGGTTGGAAGTGATTCTCGGCGATGAGATTGAGGGGGTCAGCAGTTCGGCAATCCGTAAAGCTGTCAAAGATGGCGATATGCCGGCAGCAAGAAAAATGTTGGGACGCCCCTTTTCAATCACTTCCAAAGTGACGGAGGGAAACAAGCTCGGCCATTCCCTAGGATTCCCGACTGCAAATATCATGCCCCCCGCCGGAGGCGCCCTTCCCAAACCCGGGGTATATGCCGCTATCGTAAAGACTCTCTCCGACGGCCGGAAATTCCCCGCTATGGTAAACATCGGAACGCGTCCAACTGTCATGAGAGGCAACGACACTGTGCTTGAGGCTCACCTAATCGGATTCTCAGGAGATCTTTATGGCAAGGAAATCACTGTCAGATTCCTCAAAAGATTGCGCGACGAAAAGAAATTTGATTCAATCGAGGCCCTTAAAAATCAATTGGCAGCCGATAAAATCGAAACGGAAGACTTAATAAAAAGCGAATCCGGATTAAAATAACTCTTCAGAAACTTTGGAACCCTCTGAGCCAAGGGGATTTCTAAATAAAAAATATCGACAATAAAACCCATCTTATAATGAAACTTAAAAATCTTCTCCCTCTGCTTTTAGTGGCCTTTGGCCTAATGTTTTTTAATTCCTGTAAGAAAGAGACTGTAGATGTCACCGATCTTTTAAAATCGGTGCCCTCGTCGGCTTCAGGTGTTGTGGTCTTCAACGTGGAAGGCCTCTTGAGCGACACCGGATGCAAGATAAATGGCCATGAAGTGACCCCAAGCAAAGAAATTGAACAAATAATTTCGAAGGCCTCCACAGTGAATCAAAAGGATTTCTTGATGATATTCGACGGCTCAACTGGCATTGAGCCTAAAGGGGCTGTGGTGTTCTACGACACCAATAAGGCTTTCCTGACTGTGGCTCTTTATGATGTGGAAAAATTCACAAACTTTATCGAGCAAAAATCGGGAGCCACTTTCGCCTCCGAAAGCAATGGAGTCAAGATTTGTGGAAATGTGGCAGTCAAGGGAGCCCAGGCATGGTTATGCCTCACGCCGGGGAAGCGCCTCGACCCCGATGCAATCGACTCATATTCTAAGCTCCAGCCTTCCCAGAGCTTCCTTGTGTCTCCTCTTGGCGAAAACCTCTTGACAGATGAATCCGACATCAGAGGCTGGATCATGCTTAACACGTATTTCAGCCAAAACCTCGACCGCTCCAACCGCACTATGGCATCTCTGGGTCTGGGAATGCTCTTTGAAAATGGAGAGTCGATGAAATTCAAGGTGGATTTCAAAAAGGGTGAATTAGAGATGGAGACAGTGATACTCAACGACCAGGGGAAGCCCGCGAAATTCCAGTTGCCTATGGAAAAGGTCGACGTGGCAACTCTCAAAACCTTGGGCACTAGCTGCCAGGGAATGATGGCTTTCACTTTGACTCCGAAATTAGTGAAGAAATTTCAAGAGATTGGCGACACATTCGGTGGAGCCCTATTTGGCGATATCAATGACTTCCTTAAGAATGTAGACGGCACAGTGGGTGTGACAGCAAGCGGCAATATCGACAATGAAGATATCAATGGTGTGGTGACCACTAAGGGTGATGTTTCTCAAGAACTTAAAGGAAAAATTTCTGAACTGTTTGGCTCCATAAGTATGGATGGGAAACTCCTGAGATTCAGCAAGGGATCAGTCTCCGGAAATCTCTCCGTAGATGAATGTGCCGATGCTTTGAAGGGTTGCTATTTCGGCATTGTTGTTGATGCTGAACAATTCTCTCAAATTGGAGTCGGCTCTTTTGCTCAAGGATTCAAATCGGGTGAGGTTCTCCTAAAACCTGAAGGCCAGGGCATCGAACTGGAAATCGAGGCCAAGACCATCAATGAGAAGGAAAATGCTCTTATGACTATTCTAAGAAACATCTAAAGCCCGAAGGAGTCAATAAAATACGTGGTACATCGCACATATTATCTCATACTTTTTCTCCTGGCAGCCCTATTGGGCGGTTGCCGGGAGAAACATGTTTATAAAATAGGCATTTCACAATGCTCGAGCGACGACTGGCGCGAGAAGATGAACCAGGAGATCGAGCTTGAAGCCTCTCTACATGAAGACATCTTAGTGGAGATTCGATCTGCTAACGACGACAGTCAAAAGCAGATCAACGACCTTGAATATTTCGCAAAAAACGGGTTTGATGTGATCGTTGTGGCTCCAAATGAGGCCGATGCAATCACTCCCGAGATTCAGAAACTCCACCGGAATGGAATCCCGGTCGTGATTTTCGATCGTAATATCAGCGATTCTTCCTACACTCAAAGAATAGGAGTAGACAATATCGGGTTGGGAAGGAATGCCGCTGAATATGCCCTCGCATTTTTCCCCGATTCTATAAAGTCCCTTGAAATCTCCGGCCTACCGGGGTCCACTCCGGCTTTGGAACGTAGTAAAGGTTTCAACGAAGTCTTTTCTTCAGTAGCAAGAGCAAAAATCCTGGGACGTACAAGCGGAAACTGGCAGCAACAAATGGCTCAGGAGGTCGCCGATTCCCTCCTAAGGATCTTTCCTGAAACCAATCTTATATTCGCCCACAACGACAGAATGGCGATCGGTGCTCGAAAGGCTGTGGAAAATCTCAATCGAGAAGACATTAAGATTATTGGAATTGATGCAGCCCCTAAAATCGGAATGGCAGCTGTCAATGAAGAAAAATTGCTCGCCACATTCCTATATCCTACAGAAGGCGACATAATTTTAAATGAGGCCATAAAGATAGCAAAGGGAGAACCTTTCCAAACGGAGATTCTCTTGCCAACAACCTCGGCCGTGGATAAAACAAATATCGATATTCTGCTACTTCAAAATAAAAACCTTGAAGAAAACACAGAAAAAATATTGACTCTAAAAGACAGGCTCGACAACTATGTAAGTCTCCATAATGCCCAGACCGCATTGGTTTATGCAATCATTGCTATCCTCGTGCTCCTCTTCGGAGTCCTTTTCCTTGTGCTTCGCACTTTCTGGGCTCATCGTCGACATCAGGCTGCCCTCCTGTCTCAAAACTATCTCCTTCAGGAGGAACGCGACAAACAGAAGGAACTTAACGACAAGCTGGAGAAGGCTACTCAATCGAAACTCGTATTTTTCACCAACGTCAGCCATGACCTCCGGACTCCGCTTACTCTTATAGCCGAACCTGTGGCTCAACTCAACGAGGCTAAAAATCTCGACAATCAGCAAAAAACGCTCATCAAAATCGCCGACAAGAATGTCAAGATACTTCAACGTCTGATAAATCAGATCCTGGATTTCCGTAAATTCGAAAACGACAGGCTTGAGCTATCTTTGACCGAGGTTGATTTCAACAAGGCAATAGAGGGATGGATGGAATCTTTCTATGCCGTGGCAAAGAAACGAGATATCCGGCTCGCTCTCGAATCCCCCGATTATGATGTCGTCCTGGCTTTGGATCCCGAAAAAATTGAGAGTGTCTTCTTTAATTTAATTTCAAATGCTCTGAAATATAGTCCCGACAATAGCTCAATCACCGTAAAATACTTTATCGAAGAGGGCAACTTGGTTATCAAAGTGGCCGACACAGGAGAGGGCATTAGCCGGGAAGACATCGCCAATATATTCGACCGTTTCTTCCAGGTAGACCGCGTCCGTCCGCGTGGCTCAGGAATCGGTCTCTCTCTGGCAAAGGCATTCGTGGAACTCCACGGGGGGTCAATTTCTGTGGAAAGTGAACTCAAAAAAGGATCCACATTCACTGTCGTAATCCCTATCAGGCATGTGGCTGAAAAAGCTGAAGAAATCTCCCGGACTATTACTCGGGAAGATGTCGAGGCGGAACTTGACAATGTGGAGACCGAAAAGACTTTCTCTGAAGATAAACCTCTCTTGCTCATAATCGACGATAATAAAGACATCAGGGAACTCGTGGCTCAGCTTATGAACGATGACTACAACGTCATTTCGGCACCCAATGGCAAAGAGGGCATCAGAAAAGCAGAGAAATATGTTCCCGACATCATTGTGTGCGATGTCATGATGCCCGGAATGGACGGAATGGAGTGTTGCTCGAAACTTAAATCCGAACCCCTCACTTCCCATATTCCCGTAATGATGCTGACGGCATGTTCCCAAGATGAACAAAGGGTCCAGGGGCTCGACAGCGGGGCCGATGCATATATGTCTAAACCCTTCTCTTCCGCCGTGATGAAGGCTCAGGTGAAATCATTGATTGCCAACCGCAAACGAATAAAAGACCTTTTCGCAGAAGGAAAGAAAACCTCTCCGGAAGGCCAAACCTCTTCGGCGGCTATTTCCCAAAAGGGGGCTTCGGGTCAGGCTGCGCCTTCTAATGCACTCACCCCCGGCGATATCGACAATGATTTCTACAACCGTTTCCTCTCCATTTTCGAGAAAAAGATGGCTGACCCCAACCTTAGTGTGGAGACAATCGCTAGTGAAATGGGATTTGAAAGAACTCAACTTTACAGGAAAATAAAGGCTATCACCAATTATTCTCCCGTTGAACTGATGCGGCGCCTGCGTCTTCAAAAGGCTAGAAACCTTCTTAAATCTTCCGAAAAATCTATCAGTGAGATTTGCTATGAAGTGGGATTTTCCACCCCAGCTTACTTCTCTAAATGCTATCGCGACCAATTCGGAGAAACCCCCTCCGAAACCCGCTCCTCCCTCCACTAATCCCCCGTCCTAATCCCCAATCCCAATCCTCCGTCCCAAATCCCCAATCCCAAATCCACCTGCCCCTTCAAAAAAACTTTAGCCGTGTAAGCATGAAATGCGAAATTTAAAGCCCCATGCACTCGGCACTCGGCACTCACAATTATCATTTTTGTTGCAGATGCTATAAGAAATGTTGAAATTAAATATCTGTTATAGATTTTGCAACATTTTTTATAACTGATTATTGGCATTTTATTTTAGATTTGCCCTACAAAAATCGAAACTAAAAAAATTAGTTGATATGAAATCGATAAGAAACAGATGTCTTCTTTCCGCCATGTTGATAGGCGGATTATTCGTGCCGGGAGTTGCAGTGGGTGCCAATAATGGGGTGGAGGTTAGCCACCTTGGCCCCACCAACACCCTTGTGCGCGTCACCGGAGACGACAACTACATACTCTTCCCGGTGCAGGAAGTTTTCGAAGATGACGCCAAAATAAATGTGCTCGTCGACGGTAAACTCGAGGAAACCATTTACGTTAAGCTCGCACGCACTAAAACTGACTATACCGTGCCCTACGATCTCTCCCCTTATAAAGGGAAAAACGTGGTTTTCGATATCGTCACCAACCAAAATAGAAATTCTGTCCGAGATGCCAAAGACGATGTCTGCTGGGACGGAATGGTGATTGTGGATGAATTCGACACAACCAACACTGAAACTCAATGGCGCCCCGCCTACCACCACACTCCTCTCTACGGATGGATGAACGACCCAAACGGTATGTTTTATAAAGACGGAGTCTGGCATCTATATTTTCAGAAAAATCCCTACGGCAGCAAGTGGCAGAACATGACATGGGGCCATTCCACTTCAACCGACCTTATCACATGGGAACATCAGCCTGACGCAATCAAACCCGACGGATTAGGAGCTATATTCAGCGGAAGTTCCGTTCTCGACCCTCAGAACACTGCCGGCTATGGCGAAGACGCTGTGATCGCGCTTTTCACCTCCGCAGGCACTTCCCAGATGCAGAGCCTCGCCTATAGTAAAGACAACGGCCAGACTTTCGAGGTCTATGCCGGAAACCCGATAATCACCCTCGATACGGAAGCACGCGACCCTAACATGTTCTGGAACAAGGAAACCGGGGAATGGAACCTTATCCTCGCTCACGCACTTGAAAAAGAGATGTTGATTTTCACATCTCCCGACCTCAAGACTTGGACCCTCCAAAGTTCTTTCGGTAAGGGGCTCGGGGCTCAGGAAGGTGTTTGGGAATGTCCTGACCTCTTCGAATTGGTTATCCCCGGCACCGACCAGACTAAATGGGTGCTCATAAGCAATATCAATCCCGGTGGACCATTCGGAGGTAGTGGCGTGCAATATTTCATCGGCGATTTCGATGGAAAGACATTCACAAGCGACACCAATCCCGACGGAACTGTGCCAACCAAATGGCTCGACTTCGGTAAAGACAACTATGCAGTGGTAAGCTGGAGCGACGCTCCCGATGGCCGTCGCCCCGTGATCGGATGGATGAGCAACTGGCAATACGCAGCCGATGTGCCTACTGTGCAATTCCGCAGCGCTAACACACTGCCCAGGGAAATGGAACTTTTTGCTGATGCCGACGGCGAGCTCCATGTGGCTTCAGTGCCTTCTCCCGAACTCGAAAAACTTCGCGGTAAGATAGTTTCTTCTGCTGAAAACAAGAATATTTCCCCGAAGGGATCCCATTATAAACTTCCGGCCGACGGAATCTGTGAAATCGACGTCACTTTCCAGGCTGAAGACAACGAACTCGTCACATTCACAATCGACAACCCCGACGGTGAAAAAGTGGTGATGAAATACGACAACAAAAACCACACTATGTCTTTCGACCGCCGCCAGAGTGGAGTTGTAGACTTTAGCGACAAGTTCCCCGCCGTCACCTCCTCTCCCACATTCGAAAAGGATGGTAAAATCAATCTCCGCATTTTCATCGACCGCTCAAGCGTTGAGCTCTTCGGCAACAATGGCCAGTTTGTCATGACGAATCTCGTTTTCCCCGAAAAACCATATTCCACTCTCAATATTGAATCGAAAAACGGGACGGCCCATCTGGACTCCCTCAAGATTTACTCCATGAATTTATAAACCTGATAAAAGAGAATATATTAACCTGATAACAAAGAATCAAGTTTCGATAATCTTTTTCTAATACTTCAGAAAATGAACGCCTCAGTAGACACTCTTCCGATGAGCAAGAAAACGACATTGCTGCAACTTGTGCCGGTGATGCTCTGTTTCTTCGCTATGGGTTTTGTTGACCTCATCGGCACGGCCTCAAACTATGTTAAAGACCAACATTCGCTCACAGAAAGCGAGGCCGGATATCTCCCTCTTCTCGTCTTTTTCTGGTTCTTGATTATTTCTGTGCCCACCGGCATTCTGATGAACAAGATAGGAAGAAAGAAAACCGTGTTGCTTTCTTTGGTGGTGACCACTCTTGCCCTTATAATCCCAATTTGCGGCGATAGTCTGGCCCTATTTGTGATCGGTTTCTCTCTTCTCGGCATCGGTAACGCTATAATGCAGACCTCCCTCAACCCCTTGGTGACTAATCTTATCGCCGACGACAAACTGGCCTCTACTCTTACCTTCGGCCAATTCGTCAAGGCTATCGCCTCTTTCCTGGCGCCTATCATTATGACCTGGGGATATTTGGAAGTCTTCCCAACATTCGGACTCGGATGGAGAGGCCTTTTCGCCCTCTACGCTATTATCAGCTTCCTCTCTATCGCTGTCTTGGGTGGCACCCCTATCAAGGAAGAGAAACCCGATAAAGCCAGCGGACTCCTTGAGAGCGTGAAACTCCTCGGATTCCCATTCGTTTTCCTCTGCTTCATGGGTATCTTCTGCCACGTTGGTATTGACGTCGGTGTCAACACCTATGCTCCAAAAATCATCATGGAACGCCTGGCTGTGCCCCTTGAGGAGGCAACTTTTGCCACCAGTCTTTATTTCATCTTCCGTACAGGCGGCACATTCTTGGGTTCCTTCTTCCTAAGAATGATGAGCCAGAAGATTTTCTTCCTCATCAGCGTCCTTATGATGCTCGCCTCAATGGTGATACTCTTCTCTTGCCACTCTTTAGGAGCTCTCTACACCGGTATTGCCCTGGTGGGTTTCGGCAACTCAAATATCTTCGCAGTGGTCTTCTCACAAGCCCTCAACAATCGTCCTAAAGAGCGCAACGAAGTGTCGGGCCTCATGATAATGGGTCTTTTCGGTGGAGCTATTTTCCCGGTTGTCATGAGCTATTTCGCCGATTTCTTCGGAGGAGTTTCAGCTGCTGTCATGATTATGACAATCGGTGTCGTTTATCTTCTTTTCTTCACCTTCATTATCAAACAGGCTAAGGAGACAAAAGAGGAAAAAGAGCATCCCACAAACTGGTATCCTTGGGCTATCGGCTCTATTGTCTGTGGATTCCTTGCTTCAGGAATAGGATGTATCTTCGGTATCATCGCCATGAAGAAAGCAAAGCAAGCCAACCTCTATTTCGAACAAGAAGATTATCAGAATGCGAAAAAGGAGAACTCCCTGGCAAAGATCTATACCTATATCGGATATATTTGCGCGGCTGCAGGTATTGTGGTTCTCACGATTTTCTTCTTCCCGGCTAACTAAGATTTTCAAATTAATTCCGCTAATAAAATAGAATAATATAAATTGTCATGAATAACGAAATGGATAAAAAAATAGTAGTAGGAATGGGCGAGGCACTTTGGGACGTACTTCCCGAGGGTAAAAAAATCGGTGGTGCTCCTGCAAATTTCGCCTACCATGTGTCTCAATTCGGTCTTCCTTCCTGCGCTGTCAGCGCTGTGGGAAATGATCCCCTCGGTAAAGAAATTATCGAAAATTTCACCTCCAAGGGTCTTAATTTCAGCCTTGCAGAAGTGCCCTATCCCACTGGCACTGTGCAGGTGGAAATCGACCAGGCAGGTATTCCCCAATATGATATCAAGGAGAATGTGGCTTGGGATAATATCCCCTTTACATCCAATCTTCTTGAACTGGCGAAAAAGACGAAAGCCTTCTGCTTTGGTTCCCTTGCTCAAAGAAACGTGGTGTCTCGCAACACAATCAACGAGTTTCTCGACGCTATGCCGAAAGACAACGACTCCTTAGTTGTTTTCGACGTCAATCTCCGCCAGGGTTTCTTCACTAAAGAGATCCTATGCAATTCCATGGAGAAATGCAATATTCTTAAAATCAACGATGAAGAATTAGTTGTAGTTAGCCGCATGTTCGGTTATCCCGGCATTGACCTCCAAGACAAATGCTGGATTCTCCTTGGAAAGTATAATCTCAAGATGCTGATTCTCACCTGCGGAATCAATGGCAGCTATGTATTCACTCCCGGCAACGTCTCTTTCCTCCCAACTCCCAAAGTGGATGTGCAAGACACAGTTGGCGCCGGAGACTCCTTCACCGCTGCTTTCATCGCAAGTATCCTCAAAGGACTCTCTGTTCCCGAGGCTCATCATAAGGCAGTGGAGACTTCCGCATTCGTCTGCACTCAAAAGGGAGCGATGCCTATTCTTCCCAAATCTATTACAGACTGACAATTCAAAAGATTTTTATTATATTTGCGGTGATTCCTTACCGGAATCCACCGCAAATTTTTTATCTTATGAGACTCTTAGCCTATGCCCTGTTTGCCCTTCCACTTTTCGCTTTTGCGGAAGGCAGAATGGCTCCCGAACCCGAAATAGTAGTGCCCGACTCCACCGGATTCACATTCACCGATGTAAAAGTTATGCCCACAACCCCGGTGAAAGACCAGAATCGCTCGGGCACATGCTGGAGCTTTGCCGCTACTTCCCTGCTTGAAGAAGACATCATCAGAAGGGGTGGCGAGCAGCTCGACCTCTCTGAAATGTTTGCCGTAAGAAATTGCTATATCGACAAGGCAAAAAAATATATCCGCACTAACGGAGTAACTAATTTTGCAGCCGGAGGAGCCGCTTCCGATGTGCTTTATGTGGCCGACAACTATGGCATTATCCCCGAAGAGGTCTATCCGGGTCTAAATTACGGTGAAACAAAACACAATCACGGGGAACTCGACGCCGTCTTGAAAGCCTATCTCGACGCTATCAAGACTAATCCAAACAAGAAGCTCTCCTCAGCCTGGCTCCCGGGGTTCATCGGCATTCTTGACGCTTATCTGGGTCCGGTGCCTGAAAAATTTGTGGTCAACGGGAAGACCTACACTCCTCAATCATACGCCAAAGAATTGGGAATAAAGGGTGAGAATTTTGTGTCTCTCACCTCCTACACTCACCATCCCTTCTATCAAACATTCGCCATAGAAATTCCCGACAACTGGACATGGGCTGAAAGTTTCAACGTTCCTATGGAAGAGATGAAGAAAGCCGTAGACAATGCTCTTGAAAAGGGCTACACTGTCTGCTGGAGCGCCGATGTCTCCGAAGGGGGTTTCCAATGGAAGAATGGTTTCGCTCTCCTCCCTGAACCAAAAACAGAAAACGGACTTGAAGGCACAGAACTCGCTCGCTGGGTGCAGTTGTCAGCCAAAGAACGGGAAGACGAAACTTATAAAATAAAGGGTCCCGTCAAAGAAAAGGAAGTGACACAGGAAAGCCGCCAAAAGTCTTTCGACAATTACGAAACAACCGACGACCATGGAATGGAAATCATTGGATATGCCACCGACCAAGAGGGCAATAGATACTATAAAGTGAAAAACTCCTGGGACACTAATCAGCTCTATGGGGGCTACCTTTATGTCTCCGAACCCTATTTCCTGGAGAAAACCCTATCTGTGCTAATCAATAAAGAGGCTCTTCCGAAATCAATCCAAGAAAAGTTATAAAGCAAAAGTTATAAAAGGAAAATTTATAAAGCAGAGGTTATAAAAGATCCTGAGTCTTAAATACCCATAATATTTCTGACCAGCAGCCAGGCACCCAGCATGGCTGCTGTCGTTATTATCATTGCCCTCGAATGCACTCTTCGGTAGAGTTCGGGCCAACGAAGCCTCTTGAACTCCAAAAGAACTAAAAATCCGATAAAGGGCAGCGAACAAAAAAGAAATGCGTTAAGGCGGAATGCTTCGACTAAATCCCCATGCAGAAGGGCATGAAGCATCCTTTGTGAGCCGCATCCCATGCATTGAAGGCCGGACAGCTTATGAAACAAGCATTGTGGCATCCATCCCCATTCGGCCGGATTCACAAAAAAATAAAATGTTGCAAGGGCGCCCAGCACCAACACCCATAAAAGACCCATAGGGAAATGGCCAAATCCTCTTATTCCCTCGCGGGAATAAGAAGGAGGAATCCTATCGGGCCGGTCCTTGTTTATCTTTTCCACAATTTATCCAATCAGCATAAAGGGTAGATAAAGTGTGGCAGATATGACTCCCAATACAAAGGAGACGATAATCCAGATTTCGGCATTACGCGAGGAACGGCGTGCTCCCTCCACATCGCCTGCATAATATCTTGAACTCACCTGGGAAGAAAAAATAATCGCTATGATCCCAGGGATGAAACAACAGAACACTGTCACTAAAATCGACCATATAAGCCAGGTGGAAGGCATTGGTTCGGTATGCCTTCGCCCTTGATCTTCATTCCTGAATTGTTGAGTGCCGAAGGATGGTCGCTGTTCAGGTTCAAAATCCCGGGGAAGGTCTGAAGGTGTTGTCGGAACCTCCGGCGGGGTAGTCGGAATTTTTGGGGGTGTGAAATTTATCTTCAAGGCGTCGGCCCATTCTCTCTCCGGAGAGGCATCCCCGGCTTCGCTTTCGGCTTCTGCAGGATAATTGGCAACTTCCTCGCCATCAATTCCATTTTCCCTGTTGGAGGCTTGGATCCCTTCACCCTCTTCCGACTTGCGTCTCAACTCAGCCTCAAGTGCATTCACCACTTCTCTGGGCGCAAGTTCCGGAGATGTGAGTCTCAACAACTCTCCGTTGGTCGATTCTATGAGTTCTGCCGGCAAAACCTTATCGAAATTATCCAAGACAAGCAGATTAACTTCCTTTTCACGGATTTTCCCGGCAACCCTGATACTGTCTTCGCTCCAGGTTTCATCGTTGGTTGTGAAGATATCAACTCCCTCAGCGGCAAGTTCTTCTCCAAGATTTCCGGTCGTTTCGTCTACAACAACCAAAACCGTATGGACTCGGTTGCCCTCATTAAAGAGTTTCACCACACGTGAAGCCGCCGCCCCTTCTCCTGAAACTAATATCGCTATATTTCTCATGCTCAATTCTTAAAACTCAAAACCAAACTCCCAACTCCCTTAAGTCTTTCGTCGTAGGTGGAAATTTCTAATTTCAACTTTTCACTCTCAACTCCTGCATTTCCACAAGGTGTCTATAAACTCCGTTTAGGGCTATAAGCTCCTCATGGGTGCCTCTCTCCACAATCCTTCCCTCCTGCAAAACGCAGATGAGATCAGCCTTTGCAATTGTAGATAAACGGTGGGCCACTACTATGGTGGTGCGGTTTTTCATAAGCCTCTCAAGGGCCTCCTGCACGAGACGTTCACTCTCCGTGTCAAGGGCAGAAGTGGCCTCGTCGAGTATCAGAATGGGGGGATTCTTCAAGACAGCCCTCGCTATACTGATACGTTGGCGCTGCCCCCCCGAAAGCCGGCTCCCACGGTCGCCCACCTTGGTTTGAAAGCCATCTTCCGTAGCCACGATGAAATCATAAGCGTTGGCAATTCGTGCCGCCGATTCCACTTGCTCAAGTGTGGCTCCCGGACTCCCGAAGGCTATGTTATTGAAAATTGTGTCGTTAAACAATATCGGTTCCTGGTTCACGATTCCCATTACGCTTCTAAGATCGGCAACCCGATAACTCTCAACTCCATGGCCCTCCACTTCAACAGTGCCCTTTGTGACATCCCAAAAACGGGGAATGAGATCAACCAGTGTCGACTTTCCCGAGCCCGACTGACCAACAAGTGCCACTGTCATCCCGGCCTTGATTTCCAGATTTATGTCTTGAAGCACATAGCGTTCTCCGTCGTAGGTGAAATTAACATCCTGGAATTTCACCCGGCCCCCCTCCTTTAGTTTGGTTGGCATAGTTTCAGGATTTGTCGGATCCTTAATCGGATTTTCCGCATCCAGGATCTTATCGATTCTCTGCAGGGCTGCCAGGCCCTTCCGAAGCGTATACCCCACTTTTGTCAATTCCTTTGCCGGATTGATAAGGCTATAGAAAATCACCATGTAGTAGATAAACCCCGGCGCGTCGATAGCCGTTTCGCCGCTTATGATAATTGCACCCCCAAACCAAAGGACAATCGCCACTGCAATCGTGCCAAGAAATTCGCTCATGGGATGGGCAAGGCTCCATCTTCTCTGAATGGAATTGGAAAGGCGTTTGTATTCATCGGTTTCGCTTTCGAAAACCTCTTCCATATGGGTCTCGGCATTGAAGGCCTTCACAACCTTGAGCCCCCCGATGGTCTCTTCGGCTGTAGAGAGAATTGTCCCTAACATATTTTGAGCCGCCAGCGATTTGGCCTTAAGCTTCTTGCCTACTGCCCCCATAATCCATCCGGCGATAGGAAGAAGGATAAAGACGAAGGCCGTGAGTTTCCAGCTTAAAGCTACCATCACGAAGAGATAGCCCAAAATCTGGATTGGATTTTTTACCAATCCGGCCAAACTGGCTGCCACGGAAGCTTCTATTTCCCCGACGTCGCCAAGCAGACGAGACATAATATCCCCCTTGCGCTCATGGGTATAAAACCCGATGGGAAGCGACAATATCTTTGAATACATTTGATTGCGGATGTCGGTCACCACACCGTTTCTCATCGGAATCACGCAATAGTCACTCATATAGGCGGCCATAACCTTGAGAAACGTCGCCACAATCAGAGCGCAGGCCATTAAGGCCAAGGTGGCTGTCGGTCCGATTCTTCCGATAATCTGGGTGACATACCAATAGAAATTGTTGATCAAGACGTCTTGAAACTGGCCGCTCCCCCAGTCTTTCCAAACGTAGCTCTCCGTGTCAAGATTAAACAGGATTCGCAGGATGGGCATGATGAAGGCAAAGGAGAAGACAGTCAGGGCCATGGTCAGGAAGTTGAAAACCACACTTCCCACCACATTCCATTTATAAGGCGCGGCAAAGCGCCTCAAAAACATCCACAAGTCTTTCATCCTTTCCGAAAAAATTCGGCCTCGAGATTAAATTCTCACAAAATTAATGATTTGGTCTTATTGCCGCAAATTGAGCCCTCTTTATCAATTTTGATTTATATTTGCGTTTCAGTTTTCTTACATTAGACTTAAACACTCTTCTTCTTGCTCATGCGGCCCCTCGACCGTGAAATTTTGAGGCTGAGCATCCCCACAATCATCAGCAATATCACAGTGCCCCTTCTGGGTATCTGCGACACTGCCATATCAGGCCATTTGGGTTCCGACCTATTCCTCTCGGCAATAGCCGTAGCCTCGGTGATGCTCAATGTCGTTTTCTGGATTTTCGGATTCCTGCGCGGCGGCACAACGGGACTCACAGCCAATGCCCTTGGGGCCGGTGACAACGCTGAAATCTCAAAGGTGTTCTATCGGTCGCTTCTCATTGCCTTCTCGGCCGGTTTTCTGCTCATCGTTTTTCAATGGCCAATTTTCAGGCTCCTATGGATAATTATGGGGTCCGGACCCGAAATCGAGGGATATGTGGCCGACTATTTCACCCTCAGGATTTGGGGAGCTCCGGCCCTGCTTGCGATAATCGCAATAAGCGGTTGGTTTGTCGGAATGCAAACCACCTTTTATCCTATGGTCATTGCCATTGCCACCAACATAATCAACATCGGCCTCAGTTATATCCTCGCCTTCCCTTTAGGTTACGGTTTCCAAGGCGTGGCTCTTGGCACTCTTATAGCTAACTGGGTTGGGCTCTTAGTGGCAATACTATGCATCTGGTGGTTCCGTAGAGGGAAACCTTTACGTTGCTCCCTCAGGCAATTATTTCATGGAAACTGGTGGAGGTATTTTTCTGTGAACTTCAATCTCTTTCTGCGCTCCTTTTTCATCATCTGCGTCACCATGGGCGTCACGGCAGCCGGGGCCCGTCTGGGAAATCTCACTTTGGCCGTCAATGTCATCATCATGCAGTTTTTCCAGTTCTTTTCCTTCTTTATGGATGGCTTCGCTTATAGCGGAGAGGCGATGGTGGGATTCCGGTTCGGTGAAAGAGATTTCGAAAAGGTCAGGGAATGCGTCAGGCGCCTTTTGCAATGGACCCTTGCCATGACTCTGACATTCTCTTTTTTATATTTCACAGGCACCGGGTGGGTGTCCTCCCTGCTGACCGACAGCGATGCCGTAATAGCCGGAGTGACCGACATGACTCTCTGGGTGGCTCTTATTCCTGTGGTTTCATCCTGGTCGTTTATCTACGACGGTTTCTATATCGGAGTGACCGACACTTTCCGCATGATGCTCTCAACATTAATAGGAGGGGTGGCTTTTTTTGCCATCCTCTCCTATCAATATTTCAGCGCTGCGACTTTCGGGAACGGTCTTATCTGGACCGCCTTCCTCTCTTATCTGACACTGCGCGGCGCCTACCTGGCCTTTATGTGGCCAAAGATTATTTCACGACCTTATAGCCGTTGACAATATAAATTCCTTTCGGAAGGGCGTCAAGAGCCTCGACCGCCTTAACCCTTTTTTTTAAAATGGTGCCGTTAAGGCTCACCACGTCTACATATTCCGGGAGATCATCGATTATGGCCTCGATTCCGTCTCCCTCATCTCCGTTGCCACCTTCGTTTCCCGAACCCCCTTCGTAGGTTGAGTCGCCGAGAAGCCATGCCTCAACACGGTTTACTTTCACCTGACCTTCTTTCGAGAATATCTCAAGACCGTCGGCATCGTTGTCGGTCGGGAAGACTCTCACAGAAGAGGCCCATTTGTCGTTGACAAAGATATCCATGATCGAGCCGTCAACCCACACGTCGATCGTCATGATGCTTCCTTTTTCCGGTTGCTCGGGTAGTTCACCAACGTAGCGGCCTCCATAACTGTTGCGGTCGTTTTGCTTGCGGTTTAAGCCCGTCAGGTTCAACTCCAATTTATTGTTGGAGGGATTATATGAAAGGGTGGCTGCCCCTTTGCTGTTTTTGAAAAGGTTGAAGCCGAATGGATTGTCGCCCACTTCAAACTCTCCTTTTATTTCAAACTGACGCCCTCCGACGCCCTCTATTGCCTTTGTGCCATCGAGTGTGAGCCCCTCAGCTGAATATCCGTTATCGGCACGAAGTCCTGCAAGCCCGGAATATGGTTTCTGCACGAGCGATCCGTTTTCATCCAAAGATATCTCACGAGGCAAGGAATAGAGATGGGCCCAACCCAAAGAGCAGTTGTCGGAAGTGGGAAGTTTGTCGGGAACGATGCCCATTAATATAGTCTTCCCATCGTGTTGATAAATGGTGGGTGAGAGGAGGCCGTAGCCCTGCCTCTGTTCGATAAGCTCAAGAGGCATATAATCCTCGTTGTCGGGAACGAATGTGCCGTCAGCAGCAATTTCTCCGGTCCAGCAAAGCACATGAACGTCGGCTGATGTGCCTTGAGGAGTGCAGGTAAAGAGCCATTTGCCGTTGTCCATCTTGGTTATGTTAGGCATCTCCCAAAATGTGCCGTGAGCCGCTTTGTCGCTTCCCATGAAGAAAATGCTTCCATCGTTGGTCCAGGTCTTTGAGGCAGGATTATATTTATGAAGAGTGGTGGCTCCCAAGCCATCTTTGGAAGTTCCAACAATGATATAGGCATTGTCACCCTCTCTGAAGAAATAAGGGTCGCGGAAATCGTCTGAAAGACCGGTGGGCTTCCCGTTGAGCACTACTCCTGTCTTTTCCCAGTCAAGGAGAGTCTCGTCGGAGGGAACAGCCTGAACAATGCGGGCCAGTGCATAATCCACACCTGTGTAAAGTATATTGGGCAATCCGCCGGTGATCTCTTCGTCTGTGAAGACGCAGCCGCTCCAGCAACCCTTCGTGTCGTAGTATTCCCCGGGTGCAATTGCAATTTTCTCCTCTGTCCAGTCATAGAGGTTCTCACTCGAAATATGCCCCCAATGAAGGCGGCTCATGTATGGTCCGTTGGCATTCTTCTGGAAGAAAACATGGTATCTTCCGTCCGAATATGTCATTCCGTGGGTCTCATTGGTCCAGTTGGCTCCCGGCATGCCATGATATTTTGGCCTTAGGAGGTCTTTTGCGAAACGGCTGTCGGGAATCGAAAGATCGGCGATATTGTTTTCCGGGGTCGCAGAAATCTCTGTTTCTGAAAGAATCCCGTCGTAGACATTCACTTCATCGATAAGTCCGTTGAATGTCTTGAGTTGGTAGTCTCCCCCTGCGGCACCGGCCGTTTTACCGATTGTTATAAGGGTATTGCCGTTGCCCACAGGTCCCAGCGACTTAGTTTCGGCGATTTTGTCTCCGTTGCGATAGAGGGTAAGTGTCCCGGCTTCGGGATCGTTGACGGCCACAAGGTGGCTCCATTCATAGGTGGGAATTAAATCGGGGTTTCCCTTGTCGGCATCCTCAGCGGTTGCCAGCCATCCACCGGCATAACAATCGAAAGAATATTTCCCATGCTTGTCGATCGAGAAGGCCCAGCCACTGCGGGATTCATTATTGATTGTGCCCGCGATGGTGATTTTTTCCGGGGTGTCGAGATCATGCTCTACGATTGGATAAGTCTCCGGGGCCACCCATACTGAGAATGAGGAGGCGCCGGCAGGTTCAAAGGCCGGGATATTTCCCTCCACATAAGTGGAATACCCGTCAAACCTCAGGGCACTGCCCACCGCTCCAGGCATATTTTCATCTGTGTGTCTCCCCTGCACTCTCAGATTCTGCCCTCCTACACTCTCCTTGATTCTTGAGAGCCCGTCGGTCTCCATGGGCACCGAAGTCACAAGATCGGCCGAAAAAGCCGGAGTAGACAGTAGAAGACTAATTAGGATAGGTTGATATTTTTTCATTTTTAGAAATTTATAATTTGGGAGCTATGAAGGAAGGCAATTCCTCCATAGCCTTTATTAAATCTTACTTAAGATAGTTGATGATATTCTCGGTCAGTTTCTCGATGTTGCCCTGATAGGGATTCACACCGCCGTTTACGTTCCATTCGTAAGCACCGAGACCCATGGCGATGCAACGTCCGTGGACATCGTTGTCTTTGAAGTCAACCATACCGGCCACACAGTGGTCACCCACTTGTCCCCATACGGCGAGCACTTGAGAGTTGGTGGTGTTTTCCCACCATGCCACGCAGTTGGGAGCCGGATCTCCGGCTTCGTGCCAATAGGGATTGAGATCCCACATGGAGTTGTGGTCTTCCTTACCCATTCCCCCTTCGAGAGGCAGAGAGGAATATTCGTAACCGTTAACCATTTCAAACTCGAGACCTGCATACACGGCGTGGGAGGCTCTGTCGTAATATTGGTTGATATCCTGGAAAACCCATCCCAAGTGGGGGTTGATACTCCAAAGGTCACCATTGTTGGGATCGCCCGCTCCGCTTCCGAAGATATTCACCGGCATGCTCTCAGGCACAAACTCAAGAGGCACGGTCAGCTGAGTGGCCATATTCGAGAGATAGAGGTTTCCACCCTGTGCACCATATTCTTTGAGAGCGTTGATAGTGGCGGTGCTCACAAGAGATGCGGGAAGATTCTTCCAACCCGGATCGAGGCCTACGCGGTCAACCATAATCCAGATCATGCCATATTCATCGAATTCAATATTGGGAAGATCAGCAACCGGGATGAAGACACCCTTTTCGGTGGCAACATAATTATCTTGATACCATGCTGCGGCTGCCTTTTCGTCGTCATCTTCAAGATCTGCCAAGGAGTCGCCAAGGAGCAGGAAGCCAACTTTTGATTCTACGTATTCTACGTCGGCAGGACAAACTTCGCCTGAAGAAGTGTAGGCATTGTCATACTGCACGCATACACGATAATTCACATGCTGGCCGTTGGGCTGTTTTGTCAGAGTCACGGTCTCCACGTTGCCTTCAAAATATTGGAAGTTAGTGATGTCGTTACCGTCGAGGCCAACATAGACACCGGTAATGCCGCTGGCATCAGGAAGGTTCCAGGCAAGAGTGACGGTGCGGCCTTCGATATTGACAACCTCAAGGTCGGTCACATTGGCGAGCTCCACGTAGGGCACTGTGGCAAACACTGTTTGACCCGGCGATACATAGCCGCCTCTATAGTTCACCTTTATGGTGTACATATACTCATCCTCCATCGGCTGACCCATAATATTGTATTGGGTGCGCTCTCCTTCAAGATAGATTTCCTGACTGTTGTTGACTTTCACTGTGACTCCCTCGATGCCTAAGGATGTTGTCGGCAGGCTCCAGTCTAAAGTCACCACGCGGTTGGCAACCGATGCCTTCAGATTGCTCACTGTCGGAAGGTCGGGAAGCTCCGGGGCCTCTACCTTCACATCGGTACAGGCAACCATCATTCCGGCCATTGCCATGAGCGAAAGACTATATTTTATGATATTTTTCATTGTTTATGGATTTTTAAGTTAGGTTTGTGGAGGGGAGGTCGGGCGACCTCCCTTCCTATATTAGTTGCTGTATAGACCGTTTGAATTGTCCACCTGAGCCAAAGGAATCGGGAAATAGTAATCGTTGCTGCTTAAGGAAGCACCCTTATAATATTCCTGGAAGTTTGCTTCGTATGCATAATAAGTGTTTACAACTTCCTCAGCCACACCCCAACGCACGAGGTCAAACCATCTCAAGCCTTCCATTGCGAATTCGAGACGACGTTCGTAGCGCACTGCCTGGCGGGCATTCTCTTGGTTCCATCCGGTGAGAGGATATTCCGACACTTTATAATCAACGATAGAAGGATTAAGATCCAAAGGCACATAAGTCGGGTCGATTGAATTGTTGGCTCTCTGACGCACCTGATTTACAAGACCGATGGCTGCGGTGAAGTCTTTGTTTTGTTCCACAAGGGCCTCTGCCTTCATCAGCAGTATATCGGAATAACGGATAATCATATAGTTTAGTGTGGAAGCACCCCAAGGCACGATACCCACTTCAACGTCGGGATTGTAGGGAGCAGGATAAGGTTTCTTGCCGGAGAACTGGCCATACAGAGAATATGCGCGACACCATTCCTGATTATAGACATAAGTCTGGGAAGGAGAGGCGAGGTTTGAACGCCAATACATTCCGATACGTCCGAACGTGAGGTCGAATCGCGGGTCGGTGTTGCCCGTATAGATCGGGAAGGCCTCTTCCTTGCCATCGAGACGTCCGATGACTTCGTTGCCATCATAGCCATTCAGATAAGGGAGACCGTCGGCATTGGTGCGGAAGGCATTTGCAAGGTCTTGGCTGCCGAGATAGAAATCATCGCCGTTGCCATACACGTTGCCCTCTGATTTGGTGCAGTTGAGACAGTTGTTGAAATTATACATGGCTCCTTCATTAGCTGAAGAGAACTGCACAGCCATCACTGATTCCATTCCGTTGTTCATTTCAGGCAAGGAAATATCCTGGAAATGATCGAAGAGGCCATATTGTCCGCTATTGATAACGTAGTCGCAATATTGCTCCACTTCAGCCCATACTGCCTGAGTGTTGTCGGTAAATTCCGAAGTGGCCGTGAAGAGGTCTACTCTTGCAAGGATGCCGGCTGCCACATATTTATTGAAACGACCCGGGAGAACCTGGGTTTCAGGCAATAGATTATAAGCATTCCTCAAATCGTTCTTGATGGCTTCGGCCACTTCCTGACGGGTATAGTTTCCGGCGGGAGTGGTGTTGGCATCCATTGTTTCGTCGATGTAAGGGAATTTCTTGAAGAGACGGAGCATGTCGAAGTAATAGTAAGCCCTGAGGGTCTTCATTTCCGCGATATAGCTGGCCTTTACTTCAGCATCGATATTTCCGGCGCTCTCGATTGTCTGAATGGCATTGTTGCAGCGAGAGATGGAGAAATAATTGTTGAGCCACTTGAAGTTGATCACGTCGTTGTTGCTCTGCACGTTGCCGATTTCAAGCTGGTGCATATATCCTTCCATTCCCACTTCGCCGCCGCCCTTGAGGGCATCGTCGCTGCGAAGATCGATAACCCAGTTGTTGATCGGGCCGGCAAAAGATTCGTTGTTGCCGAAATAGTGGTTCATAAGGGTGGCATATGCCGCCGTCATTAGGTCTATAGCCTGCTCTTCGCCTATCTGGTCGGCAAACAAGACGCCCTGGGGCTTGAGATCAAGCATATCCCCGCAGGAAACAGCTCCCAGACCGGTCATTGCGATTGCGGCTGCCCCAAATGTTTTGGTGATTATATTGTTTAGTTTCATTGTTTTCCGATTTTAAGATTAGAATGTTACGTTTACACCCATTGAGAAGGAACGGGGGCGAGGATAGCTACCGCTGTCGAAGAGCTGGCCCCAGCTTTCGGGCAAAAGTTCCGGGTCAAGACCCTTGTATTTGGTGGCTGTAAACACGTTCTCAACCTGGAAGAATACGTCGAGGTTTTGTGCCCATTTCTCCACACACTTGTAAGGCAACGCATAAGAGAGTTTGAGATATTTCATCTTGAAATAGCTGCCGTTTTCCACAGCCCATGATGAGAATCTGGTCTGGTTGTTGTTGTCCACTGTGTTGAGAGCAGGTATGTCGGTATTTGTGTTGGTCGGCGTCCATGCTTTGTCGAGAAGGTCGGATGCGCGGTTGCAAAGAGCATTGTTGGTGCTCATCAGATAGAGGATTCTCTTCATGTTGTTGTAGATATCCTGTCCGAAGTCTCCGGCAAAGAACATATCGAGGGTAAAGCCCTTGTATTTGAATGCCAGGTTAAGACCCAGAGAGATTTCCGGATTGGGGTTACCGATTACACAACGGTCGTCGTCGTTGATCACACCGTCACCGTTAAGGTCGCGATATTTCAAGAGACCAGGAGCTGCACCAGGCTGAGTGGCATGGTTTGCAATTTCAACCTCGTTCTGGAAGATTCCGTCGCACACATATCCCCAGTAAACACCCATCGGCTGACCCGGGATCAAACGAACGTCGCCACCAAGGAAGCCCTCTGTGTTGTTGAGGTAAAGGAGCTTGTTTTTGTATTGTGAGATATTGACGTTGGCAGTCCATGAGAAGTCGTTATAGATGGGGCTGGTGTAGCCGGCAGAGATTTCCCATCCGATGTTTCTCATTGAACCTGTGTTTCTCCAGACTGTAGCACTTTCACCGGCCACGTTGAGCACCGGAGGAGTCGTAAGCATGTCGCGCGTCTTTTTCACGAAGAAATCGCCTGAAAGGTTAACGGAGCCGCCAAGGAATGATAGGTCTACGCCGACGTTGTTCTGAGTAGTTGTTTCCCAGGTGAGGTCGGGGTTACCTGTGTA
This sequence comes from Muribaculaceae bacterium, assembly GCA_022509125.1. Taxonomy (GTDB): domain Bacteria; phylum Bacteroidota; class Bacteroidia; order Bacteroidales; family Muribaculaceae; genus Lepagella. The sequence continues at coordinate 25,178 of JAFLTU010000009.1, forward strand.
GGCTTTAGTGATACCGGATGTTGTTCCGTTGCCTGTTCCGGCCATATCGTAAGAACCGTTGGGACGGCCGTAGTTGTAGGTTGTGTAGGCAGGATAAAGGTCGGGTATGGTGGCATTACCGTTCTGTCCCCATGAATAGCGCACCTTGAAATCTGCAAGAACATCATTTTTGGGGAACCAGGGTTCAGCTGTGGGACGCCATGCGAGAGAGAATGCAGGGAATGTGCCGCCGCGTTTTCCTTTGGCGAAACGTGAGTTTTCGTCATGACGGATAGTGAACGAAACGAGGTAGCGGTCGTCGAAGTTATAGTCGACTTTTCCGAACACTGAGAATACGCTCCAAGCGCTCTTGCCGCCGCCTGCACCCCATAATGTTGTGCCGGCACCCACCTGCATGAATTGCTCGTCTTGTGAAACGAAGCCCTGACGGCTGGCGCTGACATCTTTAAAGGTGTATTGGATGGCTTCAGTTCCCACAAGGGCCATCACATGGTGAACATCATTGAAGGTGTTGATGTAGTTGGCTGTATTTGTCCAGGTCCAGGTGTCGCCCTGTCCGTAAGAGCTGCCAGCGTAGGTCTGGTCGTTTTCATTCATCGTGCGTGTGAGGTCGCGTGAGAAGAACTGCACGTGCTCGATACCGAGATTCGATTTCAAAGTGAGGCCTTCGATGGGATGAACTTCGAGGAAAGCATTTCCGAAGATACGCCATGAAGTGCTGTTGTCGTCGCGGTCGTTATCAAGAAGCCAGAGAGGGTTCTGATAGTCGATGCCTAAAAGAGTCATCGGGTTGGCCCAGCTGCCATCCAATCCTCTGGCCGGAAGAGCAGGAAGCATCTCAAGGGCGAGAACGCCGGCACCGCGGTCGCCACCCATGCCCGGAGCCCTGTCTTTCCAATAAGACACCATAAGGTTTTCTCCGATGGTCACGTATTTATTGAATTTGAAATTCGAGTTTACGCGTGCTGAATATCTGCGGTAGAAAGTTCCCTCCACGTTACCGTCCTGGTTGATCATGTTGAGAGAGAAAAGCACTGAGCTCTTTTCAGTGTTGTTGGTCACCGTGGCTGTCAGGTTGTTGGTCCAGGCAGTGCGGTAGATAAGATCCTGCCAGTCGGTGTTGGCAACGGGATAATTAGGATTGCCGTTGACATACTGCTGGATGGCAGGAGTGTTGCCATAGCCGTAGATGCTTCCCAAATAGTCGTTGCCCGGAGGTGTGATGCCTGAATTGTTCTGGGCTGTCCACCATGCCTTTCCCCAGCCTGCAGTGTCGAGAAGCTTGTATTTCTTGGCAATGGTCTGGGCGCTGACAGAGTAGCTCAAGCTGACATTGAGGCGGTCGCCCTTGCCATGTTTGGTTGTGATGATCACAACGCCGTTAGCAGCACGGCTACCGTAGATAGAGGCGGATGCGGCATCCTTCAAAACCTGAAGACTCTCGATGTCGCTCGGGTTGATACCGTTAAGACCCTCGGAAGTTGGCACACCGTCTACGATATAGAGCGGGTCGTTGCTCGAGTTGGCAGTTGACATACCGCGCACGCGGATTGAACCGCCACCACCCGGCTTAGAGTCGGGCACGATATTAACGCCCGGCAATTTACCTGCCATAGAGTTAAGAATGTTGCCCGTGTTTTGGCTCAAAGGCTCCTTCATATCCATAACGGACACAGCACCCGTGAGGTCTGCCTTCTTGATGGTCTGGTAACCGATCACCACCACCTCGTCGAGAAGCTCGGAGTCTTCATCCATGTAGATCATCATTTCAGGCTCGGCCTTCACGGTCTTGGTCTGAAATCCGATGTAAGAAATAGTAAGGTTAGCACCCTCGGGCACCATTAGTGTGAACTGGCCGTCAATGTCTGTGGCAGTCCCCTTATGGGTCTCCTCACACATGATGGTGGCCCCGATGAGGGGTTCGTCGTCTGCTCGTGAAACCACCGTACCTCTGACGGAGATGTCCTGAGCCTGCGCGGCCAACCCCCCTGCAAGAAGGGCCGCCAACGCGGTTAGAATCGATTTTTTCATGTTATTGTTGGTTTGGTTGTTGGTTTCGTTGCGCAAATTTAGTCTCCTCTTTTTTTAAGGGTTATTAACTTTGTTGCAAATTTTATCAAAAATGCGCATGTAGGTTTTTTTAAACATTAAGTCGATTTTTTTATCGTAAATAGTTAATTTTGCCTATCGTTTAGCCTTATTATGAGAACTATAAGATTTGTTGCACCCATTATCACTTTTGTTGCAACTATCATTGTTGCAGCGGGTTTATCGGCATGTTCAGGCAATAACGCCCCTAAATATAAAATCGGAGTGACTCAATGCAGCGGAGGGGAATGGAGAGATAAAGTCAACGATGAAATGCGCCGCGAGATGCTATTCCACGATGATGCCATATTGGAAATCCGCACGGCTAACGACAACAATGAGACCCAAAGCGCCGATATAGATTATTTCATCAACAATGGATTTGATTTGATCATTGTCGCCCCCAATGAGGCAGAAGGCATGACCCCGGCAGTTGAGAGAGCCTACAAAAAAGGTATACCGGTCATCATTTTCGACAGACGTATACTCGGGGATTCATTCACAACCTATATAGACCTTGACAACAAAGGTATAGGCCTGTCGGTCAGCGAATATGTCCATTCTTTGTTGGGCGATGGCAAAGTCAATGTTTTGGAAATAACGGGCCTCCCCGGATCCACTCCTGCCCAGGAGAGACATGCCGGTTTTGTGGAGGGTCTGGCTGCTTATCCCAATATCAACCTTCTTGAGAGTGTGGCCGGCGACTGGGAATTCGACAGAGCCTATCAGGTGCTTGATTCTATGCTTGATCTCTATCCGGATATCGACCTGATTTACGCCCACAACGATTTCATGGCTCTCGGCGTAGATTCTTTATTGAGAGAAAGAGGCCGAAGAGATATAAAGGTACTCGGAACAGATGCCTCACCGGGCCAAGGACTCGAAGCCATCCGAGATGGGAGGATCGACGCTTCGTTTATTTATCCCACCGAGGGTCACCGCATCATCGACACAGCCTTCAAGATTCTTCAGGGAGATAGCGTAGCTAAAGTCGTGACTGTCCCCACTCTAAGCTCAGTCGACAAATCGAACGCAGAAATCCTGTTAAGGCAAAACGAACTTCTCAAGGATGAAACTTCCAAGGTCTTGCTCCTCGATGAAATCAACGCGACACTGCAAAATCGCCACAACACACTCTCTCATTTTCTAAATGCGGTGGTAGCCCTTGCAATTGTTTTGCTGGTGGTCCTGATATTGGTGCTCTTCCTTTTCTTCAAAAACCGCAAGCTGCAGAAGGAACTCAAAGAGCAAAATCAAAGACTGATAGAAGAACGAGACAAACAAATCGGACTTTACCGCCAACTCGATGCCGTGCTTACAAAAGAGGATGAATTCTACAATAAATTCATGGCTATCATAAAGTCAGATTATGCCGATGCCACAATCAACACCGATAGCCTGGCTCAGCATTTCAATATCGGAGGCGCGCAACTAACTCGAAAAATCAAGGCGCTCACCAATTTCACTCCTGTGGAAATCCTTAGAAACTATCGCCTCGAACAGGCTCGCCATCTCCTTCTCACTACCGATAAAAATATCAACGAAATCACCTTTGAGGTCGGCTTCTCTTCCGCCCCCTATCTCACTAAATGTTTCCGCGAGCATTTCGGCCTCACTCCCACCGACCTTCGCTCCCAAAAATAGAAACATTTCCCCTTTTTCCAGACAGCCAAAAAACAGGGCGAGCCTAAACGGCCCGCCCTCACCTTGATGTTGCGAATTCCTTTTATTTCACAACCTTCTTCACTCCGTTCGCACTCTTTATGACATAGATGCCCTTCGGAAGATTTTCCAATGCCTCTCCTGCTCTTACATTCTTCTTCATTAAAAAGCCTTGAAGGTTGTAGACTGTAACTTCTTCAGAGCCATTCAAAACACTGATAACTGAAGACTCTCCGTCACGCAAAACAACTGCTGTGATATTGAAAGGTTGTCCTTCTGTATGGCCCTGGATCATGAGGGATGAAACATCAGCAAGCATCTCCGGGAGATTTATACCTTCTAAATCTACAGTAGCGACTGACGGTGTGTGTTCTATTTCATCATTTGAAGCCACAAGGGTTTCCGGATCCCATTGGGTGAGCACCTTCAATTCATAGTCAGTATTGTCGCTATTGTCGTCAGACAGATAGATATCCAGATAACGCTCTCCGTCATAGTTGGCAAAGGCGGTCTTGAATATTTCAAGAGTGTTGTAGCCATTGTCAATCCAGAAATAGCCGCCCCATACGGCACCTTCGGGCATTTCAAAGCCATCATTACAGATATAGACTCCTGTTACCGAGAATCCAGCACCGGTGATCTGGAGTCCATATTCCTGGATGGCAGCAAGACCATCGGCAGTCACATAATACTTATAAGAAGGAGTGCCCTCTCCGAGCCATGTGAAAATTGTGCCTGGAACCCAAACTCCATTTGCTTTGAGTTCAATAACATCACTTGTGGCAGAGAATGTAATGTAGATATAGTCCCCCACTTTAAGGTCTTCTAATTCTTCAGCATCATATTCCAGAGGTGTTTCCCATGAAACGTTAATTGCCTCTCCTTCATAAATTGTGGCTACTGCATTTTCCGGAGTAGAGGGTTGATTCTCCGGTCCGTCTTCACCCGGTTCCGCTGGAGGAGTTTGAGTGGAATCTTCTGAAGGAAGAGTATTGGTCAGAATCACTGAAGTGATATTAAACGAATTGCCTCCCTCAGGATTAGCCTGAATTTTTAGGTTAGCTTCATTTTCAAGCAAACTGGATAGGTTGACATCTGTCAAATCTATGATTGCATATTTAGCAGTTTTAGTGATAGCATCATTATCAGCAATAACTGTTGCGGGTATATTTTCATCCGGATTTCCCCAGTTAGTCAAAACCTTCATAAAATATCCTGAGTTGGTATTATCGTCTGAAAGATTGACAATCATGTATTTTTGATTTGTATAATTGGAGAATGCTGATTTAAAGATTTCAAGAGTGTTCCAATTATCAACCCAGAAATAACCACCCCACAATGCACCTTCCGGCATAACGAAGCCATCATTCATAATCGTCAAACTTTCAAGACGGAAAGTGCCACAAAGTTCAAGGCCGTTTTTCTTTAAGGATGCAACGCCTTCAGTTGTCAGATAACATTTTGCCTGAGAATTATTAAAAGTGTTTATGAAGTAACTTCCGGACAACCATGTGGCGTCGCTCTTAAATTCTATACCTCCATCTCCATCAGCATATGTAGCGTAGAGATATTGACCCACTTGAACATTCTCAAATAATGAGGCATCAAAACTTTTTGTATTCTCCCATGTCACTTCTTCTGTCGGACCTGAGAAGAGGGTTGCTACAACTTCTGCATCAGCTAAGGCAAAGCCTCCGCATGCCACCGCAAGAGCAGCGGTGAGTAAAAGTTTTTTCATAATTATGTGTATTAGTTTGTTAGATAAGGTTAGAGATCTGCAAGGCTAACGGTAACCTTGCAGACCATATGTTTAATTTTTAGAACTTACGCTTAAATTGCTCACTGTGATATTTCCGCCATAAGAATTGATGCTCCAGCAATTTCTTTGCATTCCATAGAGGCGGTTAGTGTAAGCCACGTTGTCGTTGACATACATAGTCATCACTGAATTATCATTTGTGATTGTGATGTTGTAAACACCATCCTCCGGAGTTGGGAACCAGTAGCTGTCGCTTCCATCAATAAACAAAGGTTCGGCTCCTTCTCTTTCGAAATTGATTTTGCGTGATTCCTCGTTTTCAGGATTGAAAACTAGCGTATAATATGAGTCGGAATCAGACCCACGGGCAAAAGAAACACCAAATTTATCCCATTCCTTATTGGATGTCGTCACAGTAAAGGTGATACGGTTTTTACGGTCGAGACGCGGCATCAATCTGAATTCTTCTCCTGAGAGACTGAAATCTCCCATTAATGTCCCGTTGCCGAAACTATTGGCTATTGCCGGAACTTCACCTAGGGAAATAGTTCCATCCTCGTGTTGAATGATTTTGTGCATCACAAGGTTTCCGCCCCAGTTATAAGAATTGTCGTTGGTGAAGCCGTTTCTGCGGGCATTCCATCCCCAGAGATAACGATCAGTTCCATCTGATGCGGTTTTACCGGCATAGGTGCCTCTTGAATCAAGGATACCCTCTTTATAATCCGGCCAGATGCCTGCGTCATCTTTTGTACAAGCCTTTAACTCTTCCAAAGTGCGACCTTTGAAATATTGAATTTTTCTCATAAAGTCGGCCTGTTCTGAATAGAGAAGATACCACCATTCGCCCATCTTGAAAATATCAGGACATTCATAGAAGCGGTCCCACATCATGGTCATAAATACCCCGTTGTCCGACCAGTCCAATAAGTTGTCGGAAATAAAATCAGCCAAAACCCCCTTACCATTTTGTTTGGTTGCGATAAGAAGGTGATATTTGCCATCTTCTCCTTGGAAAACCAATGGGTCGCGGAAATCTTTGGTGTCATAATTGCCTTCGCCGGTGATGATAAGTTCACGGTTCTTTTCCCAATTAGAGAAATCCTTGGAGGTGGCTAACATAACAGCCTCGTTTATGCCCCCCGTCTTATCTGGAGCGGGAGAATGGGCCGTATAGAATGTATAGTAGACTCCATCCTTATAAATAGTAGATCCGGTGCCAAGGGCGGCATCAAGTTCATTGGCCGCACCGCAGGATATCAGTTCGCCGAGGGAGGTGTAAGAAACACCATCTTTGGTGGAAACACCCCAAATAGGATGATAAGTAAACTGTTGGTTGTCAAGGTAATCTTGAAGATAAAGCACCTTGAAATCCTTATTTGCAGGATCATAAAACGGCATGGGGTCGGCACAGTAACCCACATAGGGTTTGTAGTACATGCTTTGTGAATCTTCGTCCTCCGTCGCCAGATATTGGGAAGTGTGGTCAAGATCCTTATTATTGATCACAACATCATCATCGTTGCAGCCCGGTAAAGCTATCAGAGCTGTTCCAAGCAATGCAGCTGTTAATATCATATTTTTATTCATGTCTATACGAAATTAGGAATTATTGACAGAGATAATTGATGGCATTATTAGTAAACTGAATTAGATTATCCTGATAAGGATTCTCTGAGTTGCTCGGATCGTGCCATTCGAAAGCCGGAGTGCCAACAACCAGCACTTTACCCGATGTCATTCCCTTCACTACTTCACGCGGCTCGAACTCGGCTATGGTCACTTGGTTAGCATTATATTCATTGCCTGATGCGAGGGCTTTTGCCCCGGTTTTGGTCTCCCAACCGGCCATGTCGAAATACGGCTCCCAGTCTACACACCACTGGAGGGTTCTATTTGAATAACTGCAACCTGCTCCTTTCAGCAATATTCTGCCATCTTCTGCTTCAAGATCGGTGTAGAGAGGATGATCTTCATGACCTGTTATCGTAAAGCCCAAATCGCTTCCTAACGGTTCATAACCCTCACCTCCAAATCTGTTGTTGGGACTCTGTTGGTCAAGAGCTATACACCATACATCATTTATATATCTTGCTCCGTCTCGAGAAGCCAGTATGGAGCCGCCTCTTTGCCAATATCCACTGAACAATTCTCGTGAATCCCAAAGCACGCTTGGCCAATCTTCCGTGAAATCAAAGTGTGCCCAAACCATCACATAATCATCAAGCTTCACCTTGCCGTCGAGCACATCCTGGAGAGGTACAAAAGTTGAATTAGGCACATTCTCCATCATCCATCTGCACGCTGCCTTAGATTCATCCCCCAGGCCTTCAACAGTAGAAGCAAATCCTACAAAGGCCTTTGGTTCCTGACTCATATCGTTTTTGCTGACTGTCACTACGTAGACCACCTCAGCTGTGCGATGAGAAGCTGTGAATTCCACCGGCTCAGAGAAATCTACAAGACTACCCTGTGCGGGAGTAACTTCTGTGCCTGCGTTGACTTCATAGGTCACCGACATTTCTGTGAGGTCAGTGGTCAGAGGCACGAAGACACTGATGGTGTGGGTGGTATTATCGATAGTTCCGGAATAAAGTCCATTTACAGTAAAGGAATAGAATTCCACGCGATCGTGGGCCACGCTTAAGGAATAATCGGTGGAGACATCGCCATTGGTGACATGGATGCTCCTTGGCATTGAGCCATTGAAAACCGTCCCTTTAGGATAGTCACAGGATGCCCCATCGCTAAGCCTGATGTCGTCGACTGTAAGCGAGGTTAGGTCAGTTGCCACCGGCATTTCCACGACAACAGAGTGGGCCATATTATCCACCAAGCCCTGCTGCCCGCTGATAGTGATGGCTTCAATCTTGGTATCGCCCTCTATGTTGATCGTCGTGTTGTCATCGTGGCAAGAACTCAGACCAAACACCAGAGCCGGCAACACTAACATATATTTATATATCTTTTTCATCTTCTTTTGCTTTTTAAATTATCTGTGGGATAAACTTAGGAGTTATCACCAGCTTCCTATGTTTTGGGTGTAATGACCGTTGGAAGCACTGATCTGTGAGAAGGGAATCGGAAGATATTCGTTCTTATCGGCCGTAAATGAGGCCCCGGCATATATTCCGCAGTTGTCGGTCTCCTCAATATAATATTTGTTGAGTGTCTGAGCTGCCTCACCCCATCTCACAAGATCAAAGAAGCGTTCACTTTCCATTGCCATTTCAAGGCGACGCTCATGTTTCACGATTTTGAGCAATTCATCCTTTGAATAGGAATCTGAATAAGGCCTGATGTTCATTCTCACACCATAGAGACTTTCATAATCGGAGATGACACTTGTGCTAAGTTTGGCTCTGTTGCGTAAAGTGTTTACGATTTCCAAAGCTTCGGGAAGATTTTCACCCAACTGAGCTAATGCTTCAGCTCTCATCAACTGGATGTCGGCATAACGGAGAACAATACGGTTCATCGGGTTACCCCACCAAAGTCCGCTACGGATATTGTACTCAGTATCCGGGTCTACGTTCTGCTTGAGGGTGATGTAATAACCATATGTTCCGTTGCTTCGACTCCAAGTTGCAGTATAATCGATGATATAATTTTTATTGAACATATAGGGAGTGCCCGGCATGCCGATTGTAAGGAAGAGACGTGGATCCGCATTGTCGGAGGTCATGTCGTAATCCTTATCATTAAATGTATCCAAATAAGGAAGCCCGGTTTCGTCTGTTTTAAAGGCGTTAACAAGGTTTTGACTTGGCTTATAGAAATCACAACCCCCATCGGTGACTCCGGGAATTGCCGGAACGATAAGGCCATAAGACCAGTTGCAGTTACCGTTGACCGTGCCATCGTTGAAGGAATATTGCATCGCCCAAACAGATTCGGGTCCGTTTTCATACTGAGGTTCAGGACGGAAATTGTTGTGGAAATCCGGTTCAAGCCCGAAACCTGCTGCGGCATAAATTGCCGGGTCGGTATATTTCACTACATTTCTAAGATCTTCAGCATCGATAGAAGTAACCTGATGGCTAGCTGCGTTGTCTTGATGATAGGCCTTATAAAGATAAGTCTTGGCGAGATAAGCCGCAGCTGCCGCTTTGGACGGACGTCCCACTTGGTCTTGAATCTCGGGAAGATGATTGTAAGCATATTCGAAATCATTTGCTATCAATTGCCATCCCTCGTCATTCGAATAAGTGGTGTTTTCAAGTTCGTTATATCCATCCTGCGAGAGGTTTTCGTCCATTATGAACGGAATGTTTTTGTATAGTCTTTTCAAGAGGAAATGTCCATGGCCTCTGAGAAACCTCATTTCAGCTATACGGCTCTCCACAATAGGGTTTTCCTCTGCATTCATCTCTCCCAGCACACTCAGGGCTGAGTTGGCGCGTGAGATGCAATTATAGAGGCGTTGCCACATGTCTGAAATGTTCCATTGGCTCGTCATAATGCCTTGTGAGATTTCCAAAGTGTGGAAAACCTCTCCGTCACCTGTTCCGCTGCCTCCCTTGTAGGCATCATCACTGCGAACGTCATAGTTCCACATCGAAAATGATGAATTAATATCCTCTGCTGAAATCCATATCGCATAGGCCGATGTGACCAGATTGTCGATGTTGTCGGCATTCAAGACCTGTTCATCGTCAAGCACACCCTGCGGCTTTTGCTCGTCAAGAAAGTCGTTGCAGCTGGTCATGGCAATCGCTATGACTGCTAAGGGTAGATATTTATAAAGTTTCATTGTTGTCTGTATTTTTGATGGGTTAGAATGTTACATTTAATCCAAATGTCAGGTTCGTGGAAATTGGGTAACCGAAATTTGGATTTTCCGGATCAAGACCTGTGAAATTCTTGCTATGAATAGTCAATACATTCTGTGCGCTCACATAAAAACGTAGTTTCTGAATCTTAATTCTTTCAGTCAGTCTCTGGGGTAACACATAACCAAGCTGTATATTTCTCAGTTTCAAGAACGAACCGTTTTCCACAAAATAAGTAGAAAACTCATGCTCGTGGTTGATGTCATGTTCCGATACAGCCGGAATGGTTGAATTAGGATTCAGAGGAGTCCAGGCGTTAAGGATTCTCACACCTTTGTTGTAACCGCTGATTGATGTGCCACTCCAAAGGTCGGTGTTACTCTTCATGTCATAAACGCCTCGAGTCAGACCGCTTATGTCGCCGGCATCGTTACCCTGTGATCCCTGCCAGAACATCGTGAAGTCAAAATTCTTATATTGGAGATAGACATTGATGCCATAGGTGAAGTCGGGTGTAGGATCGTATATCCAGGTGCGGTCGGCCTCAGTGATGATTCCGTCGCCATTAATATCTCTCCAGCGGATTCTGCCCACTCCGGCACCCTCCTGCTTGGCATGGTTGTCTATTTCCTCTTGAGATTTGAATATTCCGTCGGCAACATATCCGGCCAAAGAATACATAGGATGTCCTATTACACTAAACTGGCCGTCACCTCCATAGGCACCTGTAGCAGCCACTGTAGCCGGCATATATGTGATTTTGTTTCTATAGGCTGAGATATTTCCGGTTATCTCATAAGTGAAATCATAAGAGGTTGTGTTACGGTATCCAAGATTGAATTCCACACCCTTGTTGGCAACATCGCCGGCATTGATCCATTGTCCGGAACCTTCACCCATCGCACTAATTCCCGCCATATAGACAAGGATGTCTTTGGTTTTCTTATAATAGAGATCAAGATTACCGAAAAGCTTGGAATTCAAGAAGGAGAAATCAAGTCCGACATTATATTGTGTGGTGGTTTCCCATTTGATGTTTTTGTTGCCTAATTGATCTCTTTTGAAACCTGAAGGCAGGAGTCCACCTCCGTTAGTGCCATCCATATCGTATGAAGTGCCGTATGATTGTCCACCATTAGCAAGATCACCATAGTTGGGCACATAGATAGCATAGCGTGCAAGGTTGGATATTTCCTGGTTACCGGTCTCTCCCCACGAGAGCCTCAATTTGAGATCGCTAAGCCAAGTGGCATCACGAAGGAATTTTTCCTGGTTAATGCGCCATCCCAAAGATACTGATGGGAAGGTGGCCCAACGGTTGTTAGGACCGAATCGGGATGATCCATCGTAACGGACAGTCACACCCAAAAGATAGCGGGAATCATAAGAGTAGTTCACTTTAGCGAAGAAAGAGGCAAGTGAATAGCCTTCTCCACTACCATTGACAAGGCTTGTGCCGACACCCGCATTCGGCCACATATAATCCGGATCCAATATAGAGAAATCATATTTACGTCCAGAGAAATATTCATAATTCTCCCTGATTAACTCCATACCTAAAAGAGCATCAATATGGTTCACTTTTTCGGGGCCGAATTCTTTGTTATAGGTACCCACGAGGTTCCACATCCAGCGGGTCCAATGCTCTTGGTTAAGCAATACGCTGTTTTCTGTCTGGCCCTTTTCACTCTCCGGCAATAAGAAATTTCTTTGCCATTTTTGTGAATAGTCAAGACCAAATGTGGTGCGGAAATTAAGGCCTTCCAGAGGATTCAAGTTGATATAGGCATCTCCGAATATTCTCCAGAATTTATAGCGGTTGTTTTTGTTTCTATCAAGTTGGGCCACTGGGTTCTGATGGCTTTGGTCGTAGCCTTCAGGTGCGCCGGCAAAGTCACCGTTGACATCATAGACAGGCACTGTCGGATAAAACTCCAAAGCGCTTCTCAAAAAACCACCCGGCTGACCCACTTCATCCGTGCGGTTGACGGTGAAATGTTCACCTATTGCCAGCACTTTGCTAAAAGGCTTGTATTCCGTATTTATACGTGCAGAAAGCCTTTCAAAATCCGTATCTTTAATCACGCCGGAATTCTTATAATATCCCAATGAGAAGAAAGCGCTAAGGTTTTCAGTGCTTCCACTCACAGAAAGATTATAGTTCTGGGCAAAACCGGTGCGAGTGGTCTCGTCGACCCAGTCAGTATCACCTGCAGGTATAGTCTGAGCCTGATTTAAATATTTTTTTAGACCTAAAGAATATAATACTGGATATCCGTTGCCGTCATATCCCCAGTTATAATTGAATCCCTTGGTGTTCTTATTTGGATCAAGGCCGTCGTTGACAGCTGCCTGCCAAGTCATGCGTCCATATTCCTCAGTGTTCAATACGTTGAGCTTGTGATTGTAGAATTCAGCTGCCCATGAAGCATCAAGAGTCACGCGGATATCCTTACCTTTCTTAGTGGTAATAATAATGACGCCATTGGCAGCACGGCTACCATAGATAGAGGCTGATGCCGCATCTTTTAATATCTGCATCGATTCTATATCGCCCGGATTCAGCTCATGCATGCCACTCTTGGTTGGCACTCCGTCGATTATATATAAAGGATCATTGTTGTTTAAAGTGCCGACACCACGGATTCTTACTGTAGCGGCACCGCTTGGGTTACCGTCGGCAGAAATATTCATACCCGGCACACGGCCCTGAAGAGCCTTCATCGGGTTGTTTTCGTTCTGTTTGGCGAGATCGTCGGCGCTCACAACCGAGATGGCTCCTGTTACGTCGGCCTTCTTCTGCGTAGAATAACCCACTACTACTACTTCGTCCAGGACTTCAGAATCCTCAGCAAGCCGAATTTCCATCTTTGGGGTAACTTCACCCTCGAAATCTTTATATCCGATATAGGATACACGAATCTTTGTGCCTGCCGGCACTGTCAGCTGAAAGTTACCGTCGATGTCGGTGGCGGTGCCTTTCTTTGTCTCGAGCGACAAGACGGTCGCCCCGATCAGTGGCTCGTCGTCTGTGGCTGAAACCACTGTTCCCTCAACGAGGATATCTTCGGCATATGCCGTCAACCCCGCGAGGAGACATACAATTAAACTTAGGATAGATTTTCTCATGAGTATTTGATGTTGAAAATTTTATGCCGCAAAATTAAAATAGGACCTTATTCCTTACTTATAACAAATGTTGCAAAGAATATAAATTTTGCGACATGCAACATTTTTGATAAATTTTGCAACAAAATTAATATAAAAATTTCAACATTCAATCCTCCTCTTTTTTCTTAGACCATATCCCGATTTTTATTCCTTTATATCCGATTTTTTATTCCCCGATAATGACCCGCGCAATATCGTATTTGCTAAAAATGTTGGTCCACTTTGCTATATGCTATCTGTGCTCAGTAGGTTTTTTTTTAGTTCTTAGCACTTGACACTCGGCACTTCCCGGCACTCGGCACTTGGCTCTCGGCACTTAGCACTCGGCACTCGGCACTCCATTTATCCTAAAAACGGAGGAGCCTCTCCCCATTGTCCTCCACTATGATTTCAACTTCTCTGGCCTCATCCGGTCTCAACCTCCCCAGGCGGTCGGGCCATTCGATGAAACAGAGGTTGCCTGAATCGAAATATTCCTCCGCTCCCATATCAAGCAATTCTCTTTCGCTCTCTATGCGGTATAAATCAAAATGGTAAATCGAATTCCCATCACCGTCCATATATTCGTTGACAATGCTAAAGGTCGGGCTTCCTATGTCGTCTCTCGCTCCGAGACGGCGGCAAACTTCAGATATAAAAGTGGTTTTCCCCGACCCCATCTCACCCTCCAAGAGAAAAATCCGGTCTTCTCCTATTCCTTCAAGAAATTCCTTGGCAGCACTTTCTATATCCTCTAATCTGAATTTTATTTCCTTCATGTCGATTTTTTAGGGCTCTAAAGGCTCTGATATCTGTTTATGAATGGCAAATTTAACATAAATTTGGGTTTAAAATCTTAGATTTTCGCTAATTTTGAATTCCTCTTCCATCTTAATCTCTCTATCGATTTTCGTTTTTGGTTTTTCGTTTCCCTATGAACGAGAAACGATTAACGATCGACTCTTAACCCGATTGTCTTGTGAAATCCATAAATTCCATCATTAAAAATAGAAAAAAGGGGAACCATAAAAATATCGTCACTACCCCGGCGGTGTTAATCCTCATGGCCTTGGCCGTCTCATGTGCCTCTATCGGCACACCAACCGGAGGTCCCCGAGATGAAGATGCCCCGAGGTTTGTGAGAGCCAACCCGGCTCCGGGCTCCCTCAACGTCACCCGTCAACGGATCGACATCGACTTCGATGAAATCATCAATGTCAAGGATGCATTCACAAAGGTGGTAGTCTCTCCTCCTTCCGCCCAAGTGCCGAGAGTTTCATCCAACGGCCACAGAGTAACTGTGCAGTTTCAGGATACTCTCCGCGAAAACACAACTTATACAATAGATTTCGGAAATTCCATAGAAGACAACAACGAAGGGAACAAACTTCCGAGTTTCGCCTACACTTTCTCTACAGGCCCCGAGATCGACACGCTTCAGATTTCCGGGATGGTGCTTAGTGCCGAGAGTCTCGAGCCCCAGCAGGGAATGCTCGTAGGCGTTTATTCCAATCTGTCCGACACGGCTTTCTCAACTCTCCCCTTCGAACGCATGGCCAAAACCGACGACCGCGGACGTTTCTCTATCCTCGGTCTGGCCCCGGGAGAATACCGAATCTTCGCACTCAACGACCTCGACAACGACTACCATCGCGCCAACCCTGAGGAGGCTGCAGCATTCTATGATGTGCTACTATCCCCCACGAGCGAGCGGGCAATGACCACCGACACTCTCTTCAACCTCAAAAATGGAGAGGTAGACACCATCATCTCGCGCGAACGCACTCTTTTCCTCCCTAACGACATTCTGCTTAGAAGCTTTGAGAGCGACGTTAAGTCACAATATCTCACCAAATACGAGCGCCAGGACTCCACTCGCCTCAATTTCTTTTTCAACACAAGGGCAGACTCCCTCCCCAAAATCACTCCCGTGGGGCTCGACTCTTTGCAAAACTGGTATGTGGTGGAAAAATCCCAAAGAAATGACTCCGTCACATTCTGGATTACGGAACCCTCAATCCTGAGCCTCGACAGCCTCAGAATCGCCGCGACTTATCTGCGAACAGACTCGGCAAAAAACCTCACCGAATTCACCGACACTCTTCGATTCTTCTATTCCCGTGACTTAAAGACCGCTCTGGCCAACGCTGCAAAGGAACGTGAAAAGGAGCTTAAGGAAAAAGAAAAAACTCGGGAGAAGGAACGCGAGCAGGCCCTAAAGGAGGGTATAGAATGGGTGGAAGACACAACAGAAGTGGCGGAGAAACCTACTCCGCTTGGATTTCGGGTAACTTCTTCTTC
Organism: Muribaculaceae bacterium; assembly: GCA_022509125.1. Taxonomy (GTDB): domain Bacteria; phylum Bacteroidota; class Bacteroidia; order Bacteroidales; family Muribaculaceae; genus Lepagella. The sequence goes on from JAFLTU010000009.1 coordinate 40,910, forward strand.
CACTCAGGAAGTCTATCTGCCCCTTTTCTTCGAATTCGACACCCCCCTCACTCGGCTCGACACCAATGCCTTCCATCTCGAAGTGATGGTCGACACGCTCTGGCAGCCTGTCAAGAAGGATTACCGGGCCCAGCGTCTCGACTCCTTAAACCCCAGGAAATTCAAAATAGAATTCCCTTGGGACTATTCCACTCAATACAGGTTATCAGTCGACTCTCTGGCGGCAACAGGTATCTACGGCCTGGAAACCGACCCGCTCGAATACACATTCAAGACCAAATCGGAAGACGACTATTCATCGGTGGTATTCACTATCTCCAATTTCACCGATACAATTCCGGCTTTCATCGAATTACTCAATACCTCCGACAATCCCGTCAGACGTGAGAAGGTGGTTGACAACAAGGCTATTTTTAAGTATCTTCCGGCCGGCAAATATTACGCACGCATCTTTGAAGACCACAATGGCAACGGGATTTTCGACACAGGGCTCCTCGACACAGACAATCCTGACTCTATCCGACAGCCTGATTATACCTACTATTATCCCAAGCTCATCAATTTAAAGAAGAATTGGGACCGTGAAGAAAGCTGGGACGTATTCTCCATTGCCGTTGACCAGATGAAGCCTTATGCCTTGCTCAAAAACAAGCCGGAGGCCGACAAGAAAAACCGCAACCGAAACCGCAACAACGGAATGGAAGAGGATGAGGAAGAAGAAGAATACTTCGACCCCACCCGCAATCCTTTCGACCCTAACGACCGCGGCAACGGCCGAAGATATTAGAGGCCAAATCTCAAATTCTTTTCAATCATTTGCCGATCATCATCTTTACGGCTTTTCCCCCGGATATCCGGATATAGAGCCCGGAGGTGGTCGGTTCCTTTATCTTTAGACCCTGGAGAGTATACCATCCGTCGGCCCTTCCGGGTGAAGAGTCCATTAAGATTGTATCCACACCATCCTCTGAATCTTCAGGATCATTGCCATCTTGATTACCGCCCGAGCCATCACCTACGAAGCTCGGATATTCATCCTCGGGATATGGCTCGAAATATTCAGGGAGTTCCTCCTCATCCTGCTCGGGATCCCAAGCGGGATCTTCGGCCTCTGCATCCAGGCGAGACTGACCAAAGACCTCTATTTCATAAAGAGAGAAACCATAGGCGTCCAAAGCACGTTTTTCGCAATTCAGACGTATGTAGCGGGCCTCTGCCGGAGCGAAACCGAAGCTTTCCACATTTCCTTGCGAGGCTGACTGGGAATAGACCTCTCTATAGTTAACGTCGTCGGTGGAAACCTCTATTGTAAATGATTTTGCATAGGCACCCTCCCAGGAAATCAAGACTCTATCCACCATATAAAGTCCCTCCAGGTCAATTGAGAGCCATTGATTGTCGGCCCATTCGCTTTCCCAACGACTACCGGGGTCTCCATCTACAGCATTGGCGGCAACGTTCCAACCCTCCGTGCTTGAAACCGTCACAGGTTTTCCAAGCGCAAGGTTGATTTCCGACACTGGTCTCACGTTTACCATACAAACTCCAAGGGTTTCAAACCTGACAAAGTATATTCCGCTCTTTTGAGAAAGGAAATTGCATGTCGCCCTGTTGTAAGTGGCGTAGTCTACTCGATTGCCCTCTTCATCCACCACGTTGATCTCTATGTCTTTGATTCCGCCGGAATAAGGGGCCAAGAATTGGTTGTAGACAGTGAAGGGTATGTTGACCTTATATCCGGCTATTGCATCGTAGGATTCTCGTCCGAAATCCACATAGGCGGCATTCTCCACTTCGTTGACATAGACGGGAGCCTGGATAGTCATTCCTCCCGGGATCTTACCGTAGACATTGTAGGGCCCGAAAGAGGTAGGCGTGAATTCGTTGCCTGTGAATCTTGCTTCGCAATCAGCACTCCATTCCACTGCCGTATTGCTAATCGTGCTCCCTCCGAATGTGAAGGCCAGAGGAGTCAGAGTGATTGTCTCGCCCGAATCCATCACTTCGGGCAGGTTAAACTCCACCCCGATAATTTCCTCGGGCGAAGAAGAGAGCTTCACTCCCGTCACCTCCATTTCATAGATGGAATAACCATACACGGTATGACGCTTGAGCCCCTTCATCCTGACATAGCGGCCATTGGCAAAAACCTCCGATATCACTTCTCCGGAGGCCGAATTTTCGACTCGGCATGCCTGAACCCATGCTGACTCATCGGGAACTTTGATTTGCCTTTTTTCTCCGGCATAGTCCGCAGTCATAGTGGTCATCGGGCAGCCATCGGGGGCCACCTCTATATCATAGAGACTTGCATAAGCAGCCTCCCAGTCAATCTTCACCTTAGAAATGAAACAATCTTCACCGAGGTCGATGGCCACCCATTCGTCATCGGTGTGTGCACTCCCCCAACGGGTGGAATGGTCGCCATCAGTAAGACCTTCGGGCATCGTCCCGACATTCTCAGCACTGGAGGCCATCACAACAGCCTTTTTAGAGACCACCGGGAGGTCGGGCGTGACATATATCTTTTCCTCCGCCTTTGCTTTCAGGGAGGGAGAGAAGGCTGTCAGGATATAATTCCCACATTTTGTGAAATTGATTGGGACATCTACTGACCACATTCCCCCCTCGGGATCTTTCAGGCTCCATTCGGTGTCGGAGGGGGTTGAAACGGCCCCATACTGGTCGGTGACTATAAAAGCGGGGGTTAGACTGAGGGATTTCTCGCAATATGGAGGCACACCGGTAATAATGGCCTCCTCGGCTACGGGACGGTCGTTAACAGTTATTGCGTATTCCTCAATAAGCGATCCAGAAGAGAGAGTCAGGATAAACTGATCTCCCTTTTTAGCGTTTGAGTTTATCTTAAGAGTGTTGCCGGAAAGAGAGGCCGGGGCATTGGATGCCAATGAGAAGGATACCTTATTGCCGGGCATTCCTGCTCCGTATTGGTCAACAACCCGCGCACTCAACAAGGCCGATTCGCCCGGAGGCACTATATATCCTCCCTCGATTTCAAATTCAAACCCATAGGCCACCGGGTCGGCAGAGATTGCCGCAAGTCTGCCGGCCGGCGCTATCACGCTCTTCACCTTTGCCCCTGCGGAGTTATAGAAATTGACAACGCGATCCTCTTCGCCGGGATTATAAACGAAATATGTGTAAACGCCATCTTTGCAACAGGCCTGGGCAGTAGGAATATCGGCATGAATCGAAAAGTCCGGGTCGCCATAGGTGAGATGGCTATGGATTGTGTAATAGGAAATATGGCCGGTGCTTACATTTACTGCAATCGGGAGTTTTTCGCGGTAGGCCCGGTCGAAAATTTCAGCCGCCCCCTTAGGGTCAAATCTCTGCATATAGGCTAAAGCCACGTTGCCCCAGTCGCTATGGGCCAAAGGATTGATCGAATTTCCGTCGTCGCTGTTGGTGGTGTAGTTAAACCAGTCGTGGGAGAAACTCGAGTTAGCGCCACTCATCATATCGTCGAGGGCCCATTGAGCGAAGTCGGGATCCCACGACAGATAATCAAGGGCCGGTGATATAGGCATCCACTGGATTCCATGCATATACAAAGGGTCGCCTCCAAACCATGTCCACCATCCGATTCCTTTTCCTGTGATGTTTGAGTTGTAGGCATAGGGATACTCATCATAGTTATAGTTTGCCTGCCGGTCGTTTTTGCCGGGCCATGCCTTTCTTCCACCCACATTGGCCGGACGAGGTGCGTCCACGTCAAACCAGTATTCACGAGTGGCGCGGGCCTCGGTGTTCCATCCCCAAATACCGGCGTCGCGCATCTCTTTGTTTCCGAGCGCCACTCCAAGGAGATAGATTCCGCCCCACCCCTGCATAGCCTCCGAGGTAGATTCCTGGCCGTTGCCATTGTCGTTGCCGGCATCGCCGAGGCCGCCGGCCCAGCTATGACCGTTCCATGGGTCGAGTGTGCGCATGAAAGGAAATCTCTTATCATCCCTGTCCCAGTTGGCATAGTCTTTGGCTATAAGTGTCAAAATCTCCCCGTATTTCTCAGCGAAATCCCTGTCTTCAAGACAAAGGAGGGCTGCAGCATAGGTGAAATATCCATAGTGGAAATGATGGTCGTTGAAAGCATCGGAGTCGTAAGACACATCGAAACCGAGCATGGCTCCCCAGCGGGGATAATAACTGAAGAAAAAGGTTGACTCGCCGGGAGAGTAGGTAAGCCAGTTCTCGAATATCTCTCTTAGCTTCCTCTTCGAAGCTTCATAGACCTCTTTGTTGCCCGAGAGTTTGGCGAAATGCATGTTCATGGCCATTTGTGTGAGACCCTTGCCTCCCCAGTATGTATCGCCGCCGAAGGTCCCTTCGCTTTGATATTTTGAGGTCAATTCGTTGAGGATATCGAGGCTGAAGGTTTCGCTTCCCTCTTTGGTGGGAGCGCCGTTGATAGGCAACATACCTGAAAATTGATAGGCATAGCTGAAAAATCCTGAGGGAGAAATCGCGAGTTTCATTTTCCCGCGCGGAGTGGTGAAGCCATCTGAGTCGGCCCAGGCAAGTTGTACCCCGGGGAGGGAATATTTATAAACATGAGGCAGAAAACCTTGCACCACCGGTGCCGGTCCCTCTTCGTCTCTAAGGTTTTCGGCATAAACTCTCCATTCCGTTTCAATCTTAGCCGATGGTTCGTCATAACGCCATCCCACTCTTGTGTGTCTAGGTATAGAGGTGGCGTATGGGGCGAAATCATTATGGTCTTTTTCCGAACGAAGCAAACCTACAGAGAGCCATTCCGGATTTTTATTAAAAACAATCTTGCCCTCAGATATCTCCGGGGAACATTTTTCCGGGAAATAGAGACCATAAAGGTCATCACCTACCTTCAGCAAAGCATGACCGGAGGAATTCCCCGATAGCGTTGGTGGAACACTGCAATTGATTTCGGGATCAACTCCCTCAAATTCAAACCAGGTGAACGGCGATCCATGCATCATCGTGACAGTGATTTCCCCATCTCCGGAAGTTGAAGGCATCCGGAAGGTCACATTCCAGTCGCCCCACTCTTTGGCTATTGCCGCCTCGGCCCTGAATTTCTTCCCCCCTACCGTGATGTTGGTTTTGCTCTTAATCTCTTTGCCGGCATCGGCCCAATAAGAGGGCCAGTGGATCTTAACTCCATTTTCAGAAGTGGAAAGCATGGCCGGATAGCTCCAGAGCGCACCGGAGAAGCGGGAATTGATGAGATCGGTCCACCAATCGTTGGTGGGTATCGGACGTCCCGGCGCCTGAAGGCCCTCTATATTTGTGCTTTTGTATTCGTCGACGTATATCTCCCGGGTAAGCATTGAGGTTGCATTGAATCCGGACATGTTATGAGCCGATTTTGCCTTATATGTGGGTGGGAAAGAGGCAATCGAACCCTCGCCGAATCTTACAGGTGTCTGCGCAAAGGCACATAACATGCAGGCCGCCATCAACGGCAGAACCATCATTCTTTTCATATCAAAGGGGGATTTTTTCAAAGAAATTTTTAGTAAGAGTATCGGGAAGCAATCCCGATACTCCTTAGATTTTTGACTTAGCTTCACCTCTGCGAGGCTAAGTCTTAGTGAGTTTCTAAAGTCTTTTGTCGAAGTTGATTATTCAACTTATTACTTGACCATAACTTTCTTTCCTCCGATGATATAGAGGCCTTTAGGAAGGTTGGAAGCTGCATCGGCGGCTTTGACATTTCTCTTGACTACCACACCCTGGAGGGAGATAACGTCAACCAATCCTGAATTGAGGGAGTTTCCGAGACCTTCAATGTCGGTTGCTTCCTTATCGGCGCTGCCATACATATGGAGCTTTATCAATCTCAGAGGATAATTATGATCCTTATCAAGAGGTTGGATAATCAGAGTAGTAATCTTCTCAAGGTTGCCGCGAAGAATGTTGTCATAACCCACCGGAGTTGTGCTGGTGTAGCTTCCGTTTACCAGACGGTCGTCGGGGTTGATTCCCATCGTAAGTGTGCGGTTATCGTATTTTGCAATTGTCTGAGGTTCGCCGTCGAACTCATAGACTGCCTTCACTTCGAGAGCCGAGGGGCATGCAGCCTCCCAATCGAGACGTATGAGGTCGAAATACATCGGAGCATCGAAGTTGATGATCAAAGGATTGTAGCCTGTCAACACTGTTGCCTGGAGGTCGATTCCCTCTTCAGCATCTTCAGTCTCTTCATTGATTTCCCAGCCTTGGAGCTCTTTTTCAAGAGGATTAACTTCTTCATCGCCGAGAGTCATCGATACGATATCGTCGGTGGAGAGTTTAATAGCTTTGTCAGCTGCAACGATAAATGAAACCGGTTCGGAAGTGATGTCACCATATTTGGCTGCCACCTTACAAGTGCCCGGAGTTTCCGGAGTGAAGGTGTTGCCCTCGATTGCCTGATCATTGACGTAGAAAGTCAACTCACCCTCAATCGGGCCCCCCCATTGGTCGAGCACACTACCGCCTAACTCAATCTCTTCATCGGTAGCTACATAGTCCTTGTAGACCTCAACAGCCACAGATGTGGGAACTGATGCGGCAGCCTGGGTACCGTAAGCCTTAAGTTCGTGTAGCTTAATACCATAACCGGTGGCATTTTTGGTAGTGTTCACCTTTATATATTGAACATTGTTCATTTCTTCTCCGGAGAAACGGTCTTTCCATGAGAACTGAGTGTGGCCTGTAACTGAATAAAGTTTGGTAAGATTCTCTTCAGTATCGCCCACGTAAACATCATAGTCTTCGGGGCATGCACCCTCCCAGTTAAGGGCGATAAGGTCGAGGTTGTAAGGTCTTGCAAGCTTGGCGAGAATCCAATGGTTGGCTGGACCTTTAGCCTCATTTTCGATCAATACGAAGAGTTTTTCGTTCTTATCGGGCTCCGCGCCTCCGTCGATTAGGTATTCAGGATGATCTGCATTGGTGTCGGAAGTTATTGTAGCACCTTCCATACAATATTTTTCTACGTCTGCAACCATGCCTTTCACCGTAGCGGAAAGGTCGCCACTTGTAACTGTTACTGTGTAAGCACCTGGATTACCAGCTGTGATTACGCCTTCTGCATAGGTTACATTCCCCGTGGTTGAAATCGTTGGAGTGGTTGAGGGATTGAATACCGTTCCATACTGGTCATAAACTGTGTATTCCACTTCTGCAGTTTCATCTGGGAAAAGTCCCTGAGGAGTAGTAGAAAGAGTTATAGAAGTAGCTTTTGGATTCTTGTATTCCACTCCCGAAAGATAAATTTCACCAACTTTGGGTTTTCCTCCGGGATTGTCACTGTCTCTGACAGCAATATAACGGATAGTGACCGGTTGATCTAAAACCCATGTCGCAATTCCATCGGAAACACGGTCGAGTGTAGAAGATGAAGTCCAACCTTCAAGAGCATTATCATCTGTCCACTTATAATCGGCTCCTTGCGTTGCGGGAAGGGCAGCGTCTGCTACTCCGTAGCTGAATTTAAATTTACCTTGAGAACCCTCTGGATAGTATACAGCAATAGCATCCGCTACATAGTCTACACCGAGGTCAACAACAACCCAAGCGTCACCTCCATTCCATCCTCCATTATATTGGTAATATGTCCCTTTATCTCCGTCAATAGCATTAACAGCTGGGTTGTCATTTTCAGTGCCTGATTCAAGCCAACGTGCGGATACGTTCTTACCTTTGAGGTTTACAGATGTGGTAGTAGTATTCCAATTATATTCAACCGTCAAAGAGGCAGAACCGGTTACTGTGGCACCATTATAATCTGCCTGGGCGTTCAGGGTATATAAACCTGCTTTAACACCAGTCACTGTGAACTCACCATTACTCTTTGGTGTGATGGTGACTGCATCAGGGTTCGAACAAGAAAGGGTTATATTAGACACTAAACTCAAATCCAATTCCTCATCAGCGGCATTTAAAGGAACGATTGTAACGATTGTAGATTCTCCGGCTAAAACTGTGGCTGCTACAACAGAAAGACCTGCCACTTCGTTTCTACCTTCGATGTTTGCCAGTTTTATTTCAAAAATCGAGGTACCATAATTGCTTGCATTGGTGCTATATTCATCGCAATAAACCAACACATAACGAGCATTCTGCTGTGAGGGGAAAGTCAATGAAGCTGTGTTAGTTTCATTATTTTCCCCAGTGCCCTGTAAAACAGGATTGCTCGGAATAGTATTCAAAGATTTATAGGCCGGGTCAACGTCGTCATGAGAAGTATAGTCAAAAGGAGTTTCAGATGTATAGATGCTGAATGCGGTGGCATTTGATGCTTCCCAAAGTATTTCGATATCAGTGAATTTCTTATTTTCACCTAAATCGAGCATTACCCAGTCTTGAGTATAGTCATGGGTATTTTTAACGGCTTGCCATCTGGAACCATCGTTTCCATCCGTAATAGAGGAGGCCTCATTGTCTTTTGACGAAACAATCACGGCTGCGCCCTTCGCAAGGTTGTCAACCGATGTCCAGTCAATTGCCCATGCCGGAACTGACAGGGCTGCAAGCAGACCGAGTGTTAAAAGTTTTTTCATGATGTTTGGTTATTATGGTTAATAATTATTTCAATAGGATTTTGCTTCCATTGATAATATAAAGGCCTTTGGAGAGCTTGCCGGCGACTTCGCCAGGCATAACGTTTCTCAAAACACAAACGCCTTGAAGGTTATAGACATTCACCGGAGTGTTAGAGTCCATAGCGTGAATGTCCTTGATTCCGGCCGGATTTACAAGAGAGACAGTAGAAATCCTTATACCGCTCGGCTGATAGGGAGCATAGTCTTTCAAACGGATGGTCTGTTTCCCGGCTGAAAGGGTTATCGGGAAGGTTACTGTCTGATAGGTTTCGTCATCCCCCGGAAGTCCGAATTGTTTTGCTTCGCAAAGTTCGGCACCGTCGCTGCCATCTTCATTGATTGCTAACACTCCGATTTTGGGATCGAAACGAGCGGGCTCTCCAACCCCGGATACTCTCAGAGTTAATTGGTGTTCTCCGGCTGAGGGCACATCAAATTGATAATCCAAAGTGGCTCCGGAATTAAATTGGGAAATCTCAATCGGGCTGCCTGATGCCGCGTCGGCTGAAGAACCCAAGGATATTAAAGATTGTGATATATATTCTTTAGCAGGAATCTGCACATTGATCGGGTGATAAACCTCAGGATCGAATTCGCTCATATTGACATAGACCAGGCCTTGTTCGGATAATTCTCGAGGTTCTTCACCTTTACCGGAATTTACAAGATTAAAATTCGTAGCAGTTTTCTCGGTCGCTTTAAACCACGCATAACGATAGATAAAATCTGTCTTTTCCAACCATTCAAGGCTCTGCACTATCATATTGACTTGAGAGGCTACTGATACACCTCCGCTTTCTCCAGGCCAGAAACAAAATTCGGTTACCCAAACCGGTTTGCCATATTTCTCGTAGAAGGTAGTTGCCAAGTCGCTCATTACTCCGAAACCGCCATAAGCATGGATCGCTGTGTAATCGAAAGCATCTTTACCAACCAAATTAACAAATTCATCCATCCAGGCTGTTGGTTGATAATAGGGTGCGTCAGGAGAGTAATTAAGGGCAGGAGCCACCAACTCAAGATTAAATTCCTTTGCCAAAGCCTGCACCTCAGGCCATTTGGCAGCAGCTTCCGCAGGCGTCATGTTGGCCTGATCCTTGAAATTCGGTTCATTGAAACCTAACAGGTATTTGGTCTCAGGATGATTCTTGCAGTATTCTCGGATAGCCTCCGCATTATAACCTCCGTTCCAGCACATAGGCACATATTCCAGAAACTCCTGACCTTCTACACTGCTTTTTTCAGTGTTTCCCCAGTTGTAATACCAGGTGACACCCGGTTCGAGCACTTCCATCTGAGCCCAATATTGGAATAAGTTTTCGCCTACACCTCTTTTATTGCTCTTAGCAAAAATTACTGAAGGCATAATTAGAAGAGTGGCAATAATGATTATCGCTTTTTTCATTTATCTATATTTTTTATCCTTAAATCTAAAATCCCTAATTCCCAATCTTATTTCACCAAAATCTTTCTCGAAGTGTCGGCTGAACGAGCCACGTAAATTCCGGGTTGGAAATTTATCGTGGAAACCTCTCCATCAGCCGAATGTGTTAATATTCTACCGTCAAGACTGTAAACCACTACCGGAGGTTGCCCGGTTATCGTTTTACCATCATAATAGATTCCGGCAGTTCCTGCCTGAAAGGAATTAACTGCTGAAGTCCCTCCATTTCCACCTTCTTCAAGACCCGGCTCTTCATTGGGGTCGTTGGTCTCCGGATTATCTGTTATGTCGTCATCATTCCCCGGAATCTGGAAACCCGGATCGAGTTCATCGAGAGAATCGCCGGCATCGGCAAAACTTTGGTTCTCGTTGTCAAGCCCCTTCTGATAAATCTTCACATAATTGATGTAATAAGATGCCTCCTGACCATTATCGTCGTTGAGGGCCGTGATGTTGTTGGCATCATGGATCCCTGTGAAATTACCACCCACAGCTAAATTGAAAAGGATGAAATTGTCTTTGTGGAAATAATTTCCTGCGCTCCATTCATTATCAGGATCATCCTGAGGTATGTCGATGGCGTAATAGGGATTCTGAACCGGTGTCTTGTCAAGATCCACATACATCTTTATGGAGTTTTCATCCCAAATACAAGTGAATAAATGGAACTCACCATCCTGAAGACTGTAAGATTTTGTGGTGGATTTGGCATAGGATGCATTCGGCCAACCTTGACCCCAGTGGCAAGCTCCGTTGAAGAATCTTTCCTGAGCGCCGTTTCGGATTCCTTCGCTATTTCCCATCTCCATGATATCGGTTTCGCCACATCTGGGCCATCCCACTTTGCTATAGTCGTTACCCATCATCCAGAAGGCCGGCCATAGACCATTGGCTGTCTTGGGAAGCTTGATGGCAGCCTCTATTTTGCCATGGGTGAAGGCGATTTTTCCCATGGAGTTGACACGTCCACTGGTGAAATTCTTTCCCTTATAGTCTTCGCGACGGGCCGTCAGGATAAGGCAACCGTTGCCTTCCCCATCGTCGCCCACTCTGACGTTTTCCGAGCGGTCGGTATAATATTGCAACTCATTATTACCACCGCCACTACCATTTACCTCTATGTTCCAACGGTTCATGTTCAATTCCTCGCCGTCGAAAAGGTCTTGCCACACGAGTTTGTAGCCGTCAGTTTCCCCGGTACCCTCCTGTGGTTGAGCAGCATAAGTCGGCAAAGCCATCAAAGGACTGAGAATTAGGATTTTGTATAAATTTTTCATGATGTATTGATTTTCTGTAAAGAAAAGGATTTGGGAGGATAGGAAAATTCACATTTTCCTATCCCATTATTTGGTTACTTAGTTTTCGGTTTAAGGATCAGGATTAACTTTAAACGTTAATCCGTAAACCGTAAACCGTCATCTAATTTAACGGACTACCACTTTCTTCACCAATTTGCCGCTCTTGGCAACATAAACACCCTTCGGGAGGTTGTTGATGCCGAGCACGCAACCTGAAGTCTGCTTAACGGTCTTGCCGGCGAGATCGTAGAGAACGATACCATTGCCACCGTTGAGGTTGATAGTGTTGTTGGTAACAATAAAGCTGAGTTTGTCAGAAGCGATGCCTTCAATACCTGCTTCGCCTACGTTGTAGAAATACATTGCATCGAATGCCATTGTCTGACCGGTAACACCACCACCTAACCAAGACATGATGTTGCCTTTCCAAGCGGAGTTATTCCCCGGATTGAAAGATGTATACATCTTTTTCAAGTCAGCGAAGGAGATATCAACACCCTGCCATTCATCGCTAAGAGCCGCACCAATTGCCGGGTAGACATTGCCGCCGTCATCGAAAGCAGTACCAAGAGCTACTTTAGCGGGTGAGCTGCCTTCACCGTCTACAAGAATAAGGGCTACTGAAGCAGGACCATTGCCACTGGGGGTCATATAGGCTAAATGGAATCTTGTTTCATCATTGAATGTGCTGAGATCAATACCGTCTCCTTGGCAGTCAAAACCGGCACCTGACCAACCTACAGTGCCCACCTCAACGGCAACATAACCACCCTCTTCCATATCCACACGGGGATAGCTGTCATCAGCGGGGATAAAAGTTTGGTCCCAATACCAGAGGTTACGGCCATTATCGGGATCCGGTCCGATGTACTGCATCTTTGCGCCGGTGGCCTGCAACTCTGCGATAGCTCCGTCAGAAAGAACGAGGTATTCCACGGAGGTGGGGTTTTCGGCAGCCACTACGGATGTAGAGGGATCCACATTGTACTGCGCGTTTACGGCCATTGCTGTCATGGCGGCCGCTGCAATCAAAGTAAATTTTTTCATGCGATTTTGTTTTAGGTTAATAATGTTAGTTATTTTGTTTATAGTAATCATCACTTGGCACTTGGCACTTGGCACTCGGCACTCGGCACTCATCAATAGCCTGGATTCTGCTCCATGGGATTGAGAGCAAGCTCCTCGTTGGGAATCGGGAAGAGCTCATGCTTACCCTCGATGAAGGCAGCCATTTCAGCCCGAGCCTCTTCTCTCTCAGTGGAACCGTAGCTTCCGTTGTCTTTATCCATCACTTGCTTGGCGATGCCCCAGCGCACGAGGTCGAACCAGCGGTGTCCCTCCATTGCGAGCTCCACTCTTCTCTCATGGCGGATAGCATCGCGCAACGATTCTGTATTGTCGGAATAACCTCTATAGTTAGGGAAGGCCGGAAGGGCATTCGCCACAGTGGCGTTGCCACGTGCACGGGCTCTCACCTCTTCGAGCGCCCATTTGGCTGCCCCAAGGTCTTTTCCGCTCTCCAACGCTGCCTCGGCATAGAAGAGAAGCACGTCGGAGGCTCTGATGAGACGATAGTTAAGAGGTCCGCGAGAGTGATGGTCGATGGCAGGGAATGTTCCCCCTTCGCTGTAACTTGTCTTGTTGTTGTAGTAGGGAGAACCAAGATATACAACCTCGATCTCCTTCTGAGCCTCTTCGTCGGGCACCCCGATTGTAGCCTCTCTTCTGGCGTCACCCTCCTCAAATTCTGCATAGAGGTTGTGGGTCGGATGGTTCCATCCCCAGCCGGCGTCGCCACCCAAAGAGCTCATGCGAGGACGCGTCAGGATAATAGTGAATGTGCCGCGAGAGAAACCGAATCCCTCCCCATAGTCGCTAGTCGGGTCGGCAGTGTATTGGATCTCAAACACGCTTTCCGGACCATTCTCCCCTGCAAGGGTGAAGTTGTCGGCATAGTTGGTGCAAAGGCTATATTTGCCTGTGTTGTAATGCTCATCCACAAATTTCTTGCCCCAGGTGTAGGCATTCTCATAGTCATGGTTGTAGAGGTAAGCCTTGCAGAGCAGAGCGCAGGCCGCACCTTTGGTGGCCCTACCAAGGTCTTCTTCGGCATATTGGTCTTTTTCGTAAAGGTTAGCCTCGGCAAATTTGAGGTCTTCGATAATCGATTCGTAAACTTGTGCTGCGGTGGCGCGGGGTTGCTGCCATTTATCGGAGGAGTCAAGAACTTCGTGAACGAGCGGCACGCCTCCAAAGACTCTGACGAGCTGGAAATAGTAGAGGCCTCTGAGGAAATAAGCCTGGCCGAGCATACAGTTCTTGTCGTCTATGGTTAGAGTTTCGTCGGGTTCGTAGGCTCCAATTTTCTCTATCGCAAGATTGCAACGGATGATACCCTGATATTTTGCCCGGTAATAGTCCAAAATTATGGCATTGTTCGCGTTGGTCTTGAAATTGTCGATGTCGTAGGCATCGGCTCCGTCGGCTACATTCTGCCCTCCCTTGAGAGCATCGTCGGAGGCGATGTCACCGATATACCATTCCGAGAAATATGAATGGTTGTATTCCCACATCAACGGCACGTAGCAACCGTTGACAACCTGAAGACAGGCTTCGCCGCTCACGAAGAAGTCATCGAGCGTCGTGGTGCCCGGACTCGGTTCCCCAAGCCAGTCGTTACAGCTCGTCGCTCCCAAGCCGAGCAAGGCGATCCCTATTAATCCAATCTTATTATATATTTTCATCTTTCTTGCTTTTTCTATTTAATTTTTCTCCCGATTTATCTCCACTCGATTCATCGGTTTATATCACATTTTATCAGGTTTGATCTCAGCTTCAATATGATATATTTACGCCGAATATAAATGTGCGGCTCTGAGGATAGTTACCATAGTCAACTCCACCGTTCACTTCCGGGTCGAACCCTGAATATTTGGTAATGGTGAAGAGGTTGGAGCATTGAGCATAGAATCTGCAAGTCTTCAAGCCCTTGCCGCCAAGCCATTTCTGAGGAAGTGAATAACCGATCTGAAGGTCTTTGAGTCGGAAGTAGTCGCCATTTTCCAAGAAACGGTTGCTCACATAGTAATTGACTGTGTTCTTCGGATTCGGAATCCATCCGTCGGGATTTTCCGGAGTCCATGCATTCTGCATGATGGGGGAGATAACGGAAGTGGAACCGTTGCTCTCGAGGCGATGGCGCATCTGGTTGTAGATCTTATAATCGCCGGCACCCTGGAAGAACATCTGGATGTCGAAATCCTTCAGCCAAAGACCGATATTGATACCATAGTTTATTTTAGGAATTGAACTTCCTAAGAAGACGCGGTCATTATCGTCGATACGTCCGTCGCCGTTGTTGTCGCGATATTTAGCATCTCCGGCATGGAAGGGAGAGTCTGCCGCCGTGTAACCCGGGAGATAAGCGAGCACCTCTTCATCACTACGGAAGATACCATCATACTGATAACCCCAGAAATAATAGAGGGGGAAACCGTTGTTAACAACCTGGACATTGCTATAGTTGGTATAGATCGGGCTACCGCCGTTGAGGGCTACCAGCTTATTGTCGATGAAAGATATGTTGCCGCCAACAGAATAATGGAACCAGTCGTTGACACGGTTGCGGTGTTCAAGGCTGAACTCGATACCTTTGTTGCGAACCTTGCCCACATTTGCTGTAGAGGCATAGCGGTTGCCGACGTGAGCCGGTGCGTTGACGCTCATGAGCATGTCGTTGGTATCCCTTATAAAGAGGTCGATCGATCCGTTAAGCTTCGTGGAGAGGAGAGTGAAGTCAAGACCCAAACTCCATTGCTCAGTGTTTTCCCAGTGTCCGCCGTTGTTGATCCAGGTCAAGACAGCCGCTCCGTTGGCTATATCACCGAAGGGTCCGAAAGGATAGCCTACGAAAGTGGGACCATTGTTGAACATATTGAGGATGAAGGCGTCGTTGCCGATATTGTCGTTACCTACCTTACCCCAGCCGGCGCGCAGCTTAAGGTCGGTGATCCAGCTGACGTCTTCGAGGAATTTCTCGCTGCTCATTCTCCATGCCAATGCGAAGGAGGGGAAATAGCCCCATTTGTTCTCCTTGAATTTGCTAGAACCGTCGGCACGGAAGTTGACAGTGGCCAGATATTTCGAATCATAGGAGTAGTTGACACGCCCGAGCCATGACTGGCGACGATTGCGTGCTACTCCGTCGGAGGGGTTGCCGTAGTCGTCTGTCACCTGAGAAAGATACCAATTGTTTTCCACAGGATTCAAAATAGAGCTTCCGGAGTTTCCGATTGAGTAGTAGTTGAATTCCTCAACTGTGAAACCCACCATGGCTGTCAGATTGTTCTTGCCGAAGGAGTTGTCGTAGGTCAGGATGTTGTCAACGTTCCAATAGTAAGTTCTGGCCATCGAACTGCTAAGGAAGTTCTTGTCACGTTTATCATAACTCGACACCTCATACGACTCCATGAAACTCTTGTCCGTGGTGATACGATAGTCGAAGCTATAAGCTGTGTGAAGGATGAAATGCTTCACCGGAGTGAGATCCATGAATACGTTACCTACGAATCTCTCGTTTCTCACCTTCGGGTGAGAGTAGGTCACCATCGAAAGGGGGTTGGTTACATTCTTGAAATTAGAACCCGCGGAAATGCCGCCGCTAAGGTCTTTGCCGTTACGGTTTACTGAACCGGCGGGATAGTAAACGGGATCCCAGGGTGCCATCGCGAAGGCTGCCGAAAGAATGCTGGCTCCTGCGCTCTCACTGTTGTCGCCGCTCTCGTAGGCATTCTTGGCTACAGAAGCCATGAATGAAATGTTTTCACCTATCTTTAACCAGGGGAAGGCCTGGTAGGAGGTGTTGAGGCGACCGGTGAAACGGCTGTAGTCCGAACCGATGATGATACCTTGCTGGCCAAACCATGAACCTGACATAGAGTAGGTGGTCTTCTCGCTGCCACCATCGACAGCCAAGTGGTAGTTCTGGATCAAACCGTCGCGGAACACGACATCTTGCCAGTCTGTGTCTTGTTTAGAATAGTCGAAACCGCCGGGATTCGTGTCGGGGTCATAAATAGTGGGATAATAATCGGAGTTGTTGACCCCCTGGAACATGCCAAGCCATTTGTTGAAGCCCTGTTCCTGATAGTATTTTTTCGACGATGCGTTAGCATTGATTGCAACGTAGGTATCGGCGAAGTCTTTGGCATTCATCACGTCGAGCTTCTTCCATTTGCTCTGCACGCCGATGTAACCGTTGAATGTGATGCGTGCGTTCTGGTTCTTGCTGCCACTCTTGGTTGTGACAATAATCACACCGTTTGCACCTCGGCTACCATAGATTGCAGTGGCGGATGCATCCTTCAGAACCTCGATGTGTTCTATATCACTTGTGGAAAGGAAGTTGATATCGTCGGCAATCACCCCGTCAACCACATATATAGGAGATGCTCCGTTGACTGTGCCGACACCACGGATACGCACTTCCGCTCCGGCTCCGGGACGACCTGAGAGAGAATTGACAGTCACACCTGCCACCTTTCCTTGGAGGGCATTTGACAAGGAAGCCGCCGGGGTCTTGTCGAGAGAGGCACCATCTACTGAAGACACAGCTCCCGTGAGGTCGCTCTTTTTGACTGTACCGTAACCTACCACGACAACTTCGTCGAGCATGTCGGAGGCAGGCTGCATGACTACGTCAAGTTTCACGTCAGTGCCTATCGCTTTTTCCAGAGTCTGGAAACCTACATAGGAAAATACGAGAGTAGCCTTGTCTGGCACATTAGACAATGTGTAGTTGCCATCGAGGTCAGTGGCAGCACCGATCGCCGGCTTGCCCTTCACCATCACCGTAGCGCCGATCAGCGGTTCGCCATCTTCTGCTGAGGTGACCGTGCCACTGATGGTACGCGTCTGCGCAAACAGCGGCAAGGCAAACACTGTTAAAGTTAGAATTAGTAGAAGTTTTTTCATGAATGGTTAGATTGATTTCTTGAAGATTGATTTTTCAATTTTATAGCCCGTGAAATCCTCACTTCAATATCGGGATGGATTTCACAGGGAAAGTGGTTTTTCTAAGGTTTTTATGCGGATTGCTTTCAATCCGATGTATTTTACTGAGTTTTACGGCACAAAATTATACATTAATAAACTAACTAACAATACAATCACCCTAATTTGAACTCTACAAAGCGCCAACACCACCTCTACATCACCCCTACAAAATTTTTATATTTACCTGATTTTAAATATCTTATCAAAAATATGTTTTATAACATATTTTCAAAACCTCCTTTACAACACTATATTTTTGCTAATTTTGCATAGGAGATATCGAAATGATAAAAACACCCCGATTTTTTAAGACCATATCCCTATTTCTTCTGACCTGGTTTCTACTGACTATGGCCGGGGGACTTCCCGCATGTGCATATGGGCTGATACCGGTGGTGAATTATCAAAGGACTGACTATGGTTTCGGAACCCAAAACTGGGACATGACCCAAGACCCCGCAGGTAGGTTCTATTTCGCCAACTACAACGGGCTGCTGGCATTCGACGGACAGCGATGGAAACACTACTACCTGCCAAACTACAGCACTGTCAGATGCTTGCTCTATGACAAAGAATCCGACCGCATTTACGCAGGCGGCTCCGAGGAATTCGGTTATTTTGCCCCTTCTCCCATCAACGGCGAATTGGAATACCATTCCCTCTCCGCCTCTATTCCTCACGACAACGGAGAGTTTTCCGAAGTGTGGGATATAATAAGGATTTCCGGCAACATAATTTTCCGATGCGACAATTGCCTCTACAATCTCAAAGACGACAAGATTGAAAAACTCAACATCCCGGGAAGAATATCCACTTCTGCACAGATCGGAAGGAAAATCCTCCTCGGAATGGAGGATGGGAGAATATTCTCCTTAAAAGATGGCAGCTTTAGTGCGTTGCAAGAGGAAGGAGTGGTGGAGGGTAACAAGATTGTAGGCATTCTTCCTTACGAAGACAACACCATTCTCTTATGCACGCCCCTTGGAGGGCTCTTCTTAATGAAGAAAGGAGAAATCTCTCCCTTTGACTCCGAATATACTGGATATCTTCGCAACAACCAGATATTCTGCGCAACCCATAAAAACGGTGTCTATGTGTTCGGCACCGTGACAGGCGGAGCCGTTGTTGACGACTCCGACAACGGGGAGATACATTATATCAATAAGGAAGGGGGCATCAAAAACAACACCGTTCTGAAGGCCCGGTTTGACCGCGACAACAACCTCTGGCTCTGCCTCGACAACGGAGTCTCATTTGCAGCGCTCGACTCCCCCTGCCGACCCCTTATTGGGGAAAGCGATTTCATAGGAGCCGGCTATGCATCGGCTCTTGACGAGGGCTGCCTCCTTCTGGGCACAAACCAAGGTCTTTACCTGCGTCCCTTGGAATGGCGAAAGAACGGGACAGAGACGGTAATAGATAACCTTCCTCTGCTTCAGGGACAGGTATGGTCGATAACTCCTAACGGCGAGGGATATTTCATCAGCACCGACCGCGGACTATATCTTTACAGCGACCACAAGGCCCGAAGAGTGGAGGGTCTGCCAGGAGTTTACAAGACAATCCAGTTGCCTCAGGACCCCGACCGGGCCATCGCATCCACCTACGACTCGTTTCATCTTCTCTTCCGCGACGGAGACTCCTGGCAAGAAACCGGTAAAGTCATCGGAGGGGAAGAACTCAAGGGGGATTTCCTTGTGGACGACTACAACCGGATATGGCTCCCCCACTGGCAAAAAGGCATATACATGCTGCCATTCAACACCAAACTCAACCGCTTTACTTCCTGCCAGCTTTTCAATGCGAAAACCGGACTGCCGGCCGACGACAATAACTCACTGGCTCTTTTCGAGGGCTCGCCGGTGGCTTCCACCTATGCAGGCTTTTACCATCTCGATCCCGAAAGAATGGCCTCGGCTAAAAACTCCCGGATGTCGGAATTTATCAAGAACGGTCGCCACGGACATCTTCGCGAACTCTCCAACGGTTCGCTGGTGATGGTAGACGAACAAGGGCTCCTCATCTTGAGACGCGACCAAGACGGCAATTTCACAAGCCACGAAATTTCCGGTCCCGGAATCTTTAATGAAATCATCCCGGGGTTCACTGACGTGCAGCGGCTTTCACCCGAAGAACTACTGGTCTCCACCCAATCAGGATTCACTATTGTCAATATCCGCAATCCGGAAAGAGTCAGACACAACGCCACGCCTTTCGTGAGTCATATTTATGCAAACCATGATTCTCTTCTCTACAGGGCACCCCTGAATCTTCAGACCAACAGAAAAATAGAAATCTCTCCCGACATGAATTCCCTAAGGTTTGAATTCGCTTACCCGGAATGTTCATTCGACGATAACCATACATTCAGCGCATTTCTCGAAAACTACGACAAAGACTGGAGCCCCTTTT
The DNA here is from genome assembly GCA_022509125.1 of Muribaculaceae bacterium. Classification (GTDB taxonomy): domain Bacteria; phylum Bacteroidota; class Bacteroidia; order Bacteroidales; family Muribaculaceae; genus Lepagella. The sequence goes on from JAFLTU010000009.1 coordinate 60,706, forward strand.
CTTCGGAGTCGGCTAGGGAATACACCAAACTGGCCGACGGCAGTTATGTGCTCCATCTCAAAGTCAGAGACAATTATTCGGGTGAAGTGCTTGAGTCTTCCTTCGGATTCACCGTGAACCCCCCTTGGTTCCGCACGACATGGGCTAAAACCCTTTATGCGGTGTTGTCGTTTTTGATGCTGGTGTTCCTCTTTGCTTCGGGAAGAAGGAAGATGACTCAACTCCGGCATAAAATCGAGAAACGTAAAGAAAAGGAACTCGAAGACCTAAGAAAGGAGAGCGAACGCGACACAATGCTGAAAGACATGGAGATCGCCGGCCTCAAAAACGAGCAACTCGAGCAGGAGATAAAACACAAGAGCGACGAGCTCAGCGCCACGACCATGAGTCTCATCAGTAAAAATGAGGCTCTTCGCGAGATAGGTGACCAGCTTCAGAAAATCCAGCGCATGGCCGCTGATTCTCCCCCGGGGGTTATTCAAAAGAGCCTATCGAGGCTCCAAGCCTCTATAGAGGAAAACATCAGCAAAGACAGCGACTGGAACACCTTCAACAAAAACTTTGAACTCGTCTACGGTGACTACATGAAACGTCTGCTCAAAATACATCCCGACCTCTCTCAGAGCGAGAAACGTCTGTGCTGTTATATACGAATGGGCCTGGCAAGCAAAGAGATCGCCCCCTTGATCAACATATCCTTCAAATCCGTGGAGATGGCACGCTACCGACTCCGTAAAAAACTAAGCCTGTCAACTGAAGCCAACCTTAGCGAATATCTCAGCAGTGTGTGAGAGGATTTAACAAAAATTGGGGAACGAACCCTTAAATCCACAACCCCAATCCCTCAAAATTCAAAACATTTGGTTGGAACGGAAAAATTTTATAATTTTGCACCGCTGACACTCGCACCCACCGGGGTGGGAGCCGAGATGTGGCGCTATGCCTCTGTAGTTCAACGGATAGAATAGAAGTTTCCTAAACTTTAGATAGGAGT